>WRHG01000088.1 GCA_009783365.1 Clostridia bacterium
AACGGGCATGGGCGGATGAATATCATACCGCATTGATTGCCGATCGAAATCTGATGATGGCGGACCGGCTGGACGCTATGATGCGGCACGAGGAGCCCCATACGTATTTTGTGACTATAGGCCTTTTGCATGTGGCGCTGCCTGAAGACAGCATTATAAGACATCTGGAAAGCAGAGGATATCAGGTGGAACGCTGCGGCCAACCATAGCCGTGCCGGCTGTTTGCCAATGAAACAAGGAGGACGGGTGATGAAAGATCAGCAATACCAGGAGTACCGGTTTCGGTGCAAACGCCGCTGCATGCGGGTGGGAGATATCGTTCAAATGCTTGGTACAACGTACTGGGATAAGGGATGCAGCCGGCAGGACGTCCAAAAGCGCATGCGGCATAGCCTGCCCTACGGCATTTTTAACGTTAGTGGAATGCAGGTGGGTTTTGCGAGGGTGATTACGGACTTCTCCACCAACTTCTATTTGGCGGATGTGGTGGTGAGGGAAGATTTGCGGGGCAAGGGCCTGGGGAAGGCATTTATGGCTTATGTGCTGAACGATTGCCGGTTTCATGGCGTCAAGGGCATTTTGCTCACCAGAACGGCTTTTGGGTTTTATGAGCATTTTGGCTTTGCGTTGTGCCAGGACCGTTGTATGCTCCGGGAGCGCGAATGGGGGCTGCATCATGGGCAACGATCTTGATTTGCATATGCACTCGGCGTACAGTGACGACGGCGAATTTACGCCGACAGAATTGGTGAGGTTGTGCCGACTGGCCGGAATCGAAACGATGGCCATCTCGGATCATAATTGTGTGAAGGCGAACCGTGAGGCGCAGGGAGAAGCGGAACGTTTGCATATCCAATATATACCGGCTGTCGAGCTGGATTGCACGTTTCATGACAGGGACATGCATTTGCTCGGTTATCAGATCCGCTACCAAAGTCCTGATTTTGAAAAGGTGGAGGATCATATCCGAACCCAGGCCGTGGGAGTTTCCCTGGAGTGCCTGAGACTCACAATGCGGTTGGGTTTTCACATAACCGAGGACGAATTGAATGCCATCTCCGGTAAAGGTTACTGGAAGGATGTTTGGGCAGGCGAAGCGTTTGCGGAGGTTTTGCTTCACAAGCCGGAATACCTGCAACATGAAATACTGCGCCCTTACCGTACAGGCGGAGTCAGAAGCGATAACCCTTATGCGAATTTCTACTGGGATTACTATTCGCAAGGGAAACCGTGCTATGCTAAGATGAATTTTCCAAGCGCCGAGGAGGCACTATCACTGATCAAGGACAACGGAGGAGTGGCAGTGCTTGCGCATCCGGGCATGACTCTGAAGAATGACTTTGGGTTATTCGATGATTTGGTCGCGCTCGGCATGGATGGCGTAGAGGCGTACAGCAGCTACCACGATCGTGCGACGGCACGGCATTTTTGCCGGGAAGCGCAAAAGCATGCGCTCATCGTCACTTGCGGCAGCGATTTCCATGGGAAAGCAAAGCCGTCGATTCAACTTGGAAAAAGCGGTTGTTTCATTCCGCCTTTCTTTCCTGTTCGTCCTGCCCGCTGACGCTTATTGTTGCTGGCACTGTTCGCAAAAATAAACGCTGCCGCCCATATAGGTTTCCTTTTTGATATTTCCGCCGCAATACGGACAAAGGGATTGTGCGGTGCGTTTGCTCAACTTGGTTTGGTAACCGCCGAGATGGCCGAACAAATCCTGCTCTGTATCGCGCCCGCCGCCGTCAACCATTTCCGCGAGAGTCAGTTTAATGCTGTCAAACATATCCCGGAGTCGTTCATCCGGCAATGTGCTCATCTTTTTTTTGGGGTGGACTTTCGCGTTCAGCAAAATGTCCTGCAAAACGCCGTTTCCGAGTCCCGGTATGCGCTGTTCGGTAGCCAGAAACGCTTTGACGCTCATTTTAACACTCTTTTCTGTAAAGAGCGTCAGGAAATACTGATAGTCAAACCTGTCGGACAGAGGGGATACAGCCGCTTTGGCCGCTGTATAATACTTGTTGTCATCCATGTGCCCGGCTGGAAAAGCCCATAAGCCGCCGTACATAGCGACGGTCGCCGCAAGCGCGGAGCCGTTGTCGAACGTTACAAGCAGCTGATGTTTCGCGGGAAGCTTTTCGCCGGACGCATAATAGCGAAGGATCGCGCCGTCTCCAAAATGCAGAACCGCTCCTTCCGCTTCGATTTCGATCCTCCCACCGTAAGCGTGTGTGGTTTCAAGCGTCCGGTCGCGTAAAAGCGCGTTGTAGTTAGCCGGATCTCCGAAATACCACGCGAATTTGTGGGGATATGCAGCCGCGGTCACTTCTTTGATACGCGTGCCATAAACAGTGCGGTTTAGCTGCTCCGCAATTACAATCGCCTCAGGTATTTCAAGCATGAGCTTTCCGCCTTTCTGTATATGCAAACTCCTGATGGGAGATTCATCAGGAGCTCAAGGCAAAGCTTATTTTGCATTTTATCTGACGGCTTCCTCCACTGCAACCGCTACCGCTACAGTGGCCCCTACCATGGGGTTGTTACCCATACCGATGAGTCCCATCATTTCCACATGGGCCGGCACGGAGGAACTGCCAGCGAACTGAGCGTCGCCGTGCATCCTGCCCATGGTATCGGTCATGCCATAGCTGGCGGGACCCGCCGCCATATTGTCCGGGTGCAGGGTACGGCCCGTGCCGCCGCCGGAGGCTACGGAGAAGTACTTTCGCCCGTTTTCTGTGGCCCATTTTTTATAGGTGCCCGCCACAGGGTGCTGGAAGCGGGTGGGGTTGGTGCTGTTGCCGGTGATGGAAACGTCCACGTTTTCCAGTCGCATCACTTCCACCCCCTCCGTAACATCGTCGCAGCCGTAACAGCGCACTTTGGCTTTCTCACCGTCGGAGTATGGTGTTTCCTTCACCACTTTCAGATGTCCGGCCCCGTAATCCATTTGTGTCTGCACATAGGTAAAACCGTTGATACGGCTGATGATGAACGCGGCGTCCTTGCCCAGGCCATTGAGTATCACCCGCAGGGGCTCCGTGCGAACTTTGTTGGCGGTACGGGCGATGCCGATGGCGCCTTCCGCCGCGGCGAAACTTTCATGACCCGCCAAAAAAGCGAAGCACTTGGTATCCTCCCGCAGGAGCATGGCGCCCAGGTTTCCATGGCCCAAGCCTACCGCGCGCTGATCGGCCACAGAACCGGGTATACAGAAAGCCTGCAGGCCCTTGCCGATGGCTTCGGCGGCTTCCGCGGCGGTTGTTACGCCCTTCTTAAGCGCGATGGCGGCCCCAAGGATGTATGCCCAAACGGCGTTTTCAAAGGCAATGGGCTGCACGCCCCGTACGATGGACTCCACATCCACGCCTTTGGACTTCACATATTCCGCCATTGAATCTAGATCCGCAAAGCCATACTCAGCCAGTGTTTTTTCGATTTTTTGAATCCGTCTCTCATAGCCCTCAAATGTAGCCACTGTTTCTCACCTCTTATCGATTATTGATGGCGGGGATCAATGTATTCGGCAGCCTCGGCAAAACGGCCGTATGTGCCCACATTTTTCTCATAAGCCTCCTTGGGATCCGCGCCCTTCTTAATGGCTTCCAGCATCTTGCCAAGATGAACAAACTGGTAGCCGATTACCTGACGGTCTTTGTCCAGGGCAATTTTCAGTACATATCCCTCGGCCATTTCCAAGTATCGAACACCCTTTTTTAGGGTGCCGTACATGGTACCGATCTGGCTGCGAAGGCCCTTGCCCAAGTCCTCCAGGCCCGCCCCCACGGGAAGCCCTTCTTCGGAAAACGCACTTTGGGTGCGGCCATAGGCGATCTGCAAAAACAGCTCCCGCATGGCGGTGTTGATGGCATCACAAACCAGGTCTGTATTCAGCGCCTCCAAAACGGTTTTGCCCGGTAAAATTTCGGCGGCCATGGCGGCGGAGTGGGTCATACCGCTGCAGCCAAGTGTTTCCACCAAAGCTTCCTGGATGACGCCTTCCTTCACATTCAAGGTCAGTTTACAGGCGCCCTGCTGGGGTGCGCACCAGCCCACACCGTGGGTCAGGCCGCTGATGTCCTTCACTTCCCGGCTTTGCACCCACTTTCCCTCCTGGGGAATGGGCGCTGGGCCGTGGTCGGGTCCTTTCATGACGCATACCATTTCTTCAACTTCTCGGGAGTATTGCATCGATAATCCTCCTGTTCCAGGTTCAATTTACAACACGTGAAACAGTATAGCATATTTTAGACGTTGCTGAAAGAGTTGACCGCTCTTTTCGCGAAGAAGCTGTGAATGTTGTAGATCCAAGGACGGTGTGCTATACTTGCCACGAAAGGCTGGCATATTACCAATGGGAGGCTGAATCATGGGCAGATTGGGCGACCTGCTGCATACCGAACGCCTGAGGCGTAATATAAGCTTGAAGCAAGCGGCAAGGCTGGGCGGTGTAAGCGAGGGGTACCTGAAGGATGTGGAGGCGGGTACGCGCATCATTGCGGACGATCAAGCGCGCCGCATTTTGAAGAAGATGGGGCTCCGTGAACAAACAGAGGCGGGGTTTACCTTGGACGATATTGCCGCCACGGTGGATTTGGAGACCGTTAAGCCCGGCAGAATTGTTGCGGAGCAGCCGCATCGGAGCGAGAAACAGCCTGTTTATCACGAGGAGAACCCGAAAACCAAGGGCGGCATCTGGCTGGACGCTCTAGCCAGCGTATTAAAACGCGTACCGGTATACAACGCAGTCATGCAAGAGGTTGACCATCGCCTACTGCCTATCTTGGATGGGCGTATCGACGGCGCATCTCCGGATAAGGTGTTTTACCTTTCCGTTACAGATGACAGCCTGCGGGGTTTTCGTATACTCCGGGATGATTTGTGTCTGATAGTGCCCGCCGGCAGCCCTATTGATGATGCGGTGATGCTGGTAGAGATGAACAAGCGGCGTTGTCTGCGAAAAGTAAAGAAACTGGACGCCATGCGGGTGCTTTTACAGAGTTATGACCGGGAGTATTCGGCGGAACTTTATTCCTTGCCGGATGTTTCCTTCATAGGCCGGGTGGCGAGGGTGGAGTTCCAGTGTTGACCGGGGATTCCGCCCCGGAGGCTCTTCCCGTTTTAGGCGTGAGTTTTTATGGCGGAGGGTTGAGAACAGAGTGGACATTATAAAACTTGAACCCGGGCAAAAACGGAATGCTGCCGAGGTTGCGGCAGCCGCATTCTTTAATTATCCGATGATGATCCACTATTTCCCTGATGCTAAAAGGCGGAGACGTTGGTTGCCATGGTATATGGAAAGGACCCTTCATTGCGCAATGCGCTATGGTGAAGTTTATATCACATCTGATATTTCCGGCGTATTGTTTTTACTTCCCCCTGGACATACAAGGTTGACAACTGGCGAATTTATAAAAAATGGCTTTTTACTGACTCCTATTATTATGGGCTTCCGAAATTACAGAAAAAGCGACGAATGTGAAAAATACGTCGCCGACACGCAGGAGCGGTTAATGAACGGGCGGAAACATTACTATCTTTGGGGATTGGTGGCCGACCCAAAAACACAGTATAAAGGCATCGGCAGCGCATTGCTGCAAATCGCAACCGGTAAGGCTGACGCTGAGAACATGCCGGTCTATCTTGAAACCCATGATCAGAAAAATGTAGCTTATTATAAACGATATGGATTCCAACTCATCCATACGGATACGATTCCGGAGCACGGGCTTGACATTTGGTGCATGCTAAAGGAAGCCGGAGGGGTATGATCACTGATGGTTTGCGTTGTTGAGGGCTTCGACCTTATTCAAACCGTTCATAGGTTCTGCACCATACATATTTTGAGATGGCGCTGTTGCAGGCCTGACGTACATAGGTACACAGCAAATCTCGAATATAAGGGGGAAGCACGCGGTTATACTTGACTTCCAGTATTGTTTCTTCGTTCGAAAATGGAGAGACGGTGGGTACGTAGGGGTTGAATAGGTCCGTTGACCTCAACCCCGTGCGAAGCTGCTTATCAAAGGTGATGCGCACTTCCTCGGCGGGGTGGGTGTACGCCTCGCGGATATAATCCACCAGTACTACGGGGCGGAGAAGGTTCAGCTTCATCTCCCGATAAATATCGCGCAACAGGCCGCTGTGAGTCTGTTCAAGCCCGGTAGGATCCCTCGCGATCAACTGCTCGGCCAGCAACTTTGGGATTTCGAGGGAACGCTTGGATATGAGGGAACCTAACTTGGTTTTACACTCCATGCGGATTCGCCGGTCCGAAAAATTATAGATTCTGATTCGATATTTGTCCCGGGTACGGACGCCGTTGATTTTATCGAGTATCGCGTCGTTATAAATGGTATCGAAGTACAGAGAACGGATATGGTACTCATTATTCTCATCCCCATTGGGGTCCCTGTTCAGCGTATGCGCAAGCACGCGGCGGAGCACTTCGTACTCGACAGCGCTAATATAGTACTTAAGTTCATGCCGGAGCGGAACGGAAATCTCCAACCCGTCGCACCCCCCAGGCTAGGCGCCAATTTCGCTTTGGCAGGCCACCAGCGTGGCGTCATGCACGCCTTCGATATCCAGCATGCGTGTGACTACCTCATGCCGCTCGCTGAGGCGAACCTCATAGGTCATCTCCGCGCCTGCCCTCGTGAGGGTTTTGGAGCGCAACTTGAAACTCTTTACGGAGCGGTCCAGCTCCCGCGTGATCGCAGGTTCACAGAACTCGTCATAGTGCATCACCAACAGGTATGCGTTGGGTAACGTGAACTTTGCGAAGGTGAGCACAAACATCAACACAGAGATGCACAGAACTACGATCAGGGCTACCAAATGCAGGCCCGCGCCCAGCAGAATGCCCATGGTCAGGGACCAGAACATGTAGCCGGTATCAAGAGGGTCCTTAACGGCGGTGCGAAAGCGGACGATGGAGAGAGCGCCTACCATGCCCATGGAAAGCGCGATGTTGCTCTTGATACACATCACAACCGGGGTGGTGATGAGCGTCAGCATAACCAGAGTCAGCGTGAAAGATGGGCTATAGAGTACACCCCGGTAGGTTTTGCGGTACACCAGGGCGATGATGACGCCTACGACAAAGCCAAGGCCCAGAGATATGAACAGGTCCATTGGAACAATGCTTTTAAATTGAGCAGCCAGCCCCATGGATTCCACGAAATCCGAAGCGCTCATGGCCTGAAATAGGGCGGAAACGTTCATCATCACAGCCTCCTCGGTAACAATCCCATTCAATAGTAAGGGTATTTGTTTCATCTGTCAAGCGGCGCAACGGCTTGGTTAACCGGCCGCGGCCGCGGTCCTACGATTCGCCGGAAAGCGGGCCCAGGGATTTTGCCCTGGCGATCAGCGCGCAAAAAAGCGGGTGCGGGCGATTGGGCCGGGAAATGTACTCGGGATGGAAGATGACTCCCACATAAAACGGATGCCCGTCCAACTCAAAGACTTCCGGATAGCCGGCCTCCATGCTGGCGCCAACCAGGCGAAACCCATTTT
>WRHG01000089.1 GCA_009783365.1 Clostridia bacterium
GCATACAATCACCGTTATTATAGTCGCGCCTACGGCAAATGACAAGTACCAATTTTTGATTTCATGTGTTTTTTGCGCTTTTTTTTGGGGCACAACCGCCGCATCCTTTTGAATGGTGCATTTTGGCTTGACAAACCAGGGTCCTCACATTATCATGAAATATGAAATCATGTGTTTATCGTAACATGCCAACGCGGATTTTACCGAGGGGCGAGTCCGCCGCCAAGCCAATGCAAGAGGATCCATGGAGGATAACAGAGTGATGAAAAAATGGATCGCATGTGTGAGCAGCCTGTTGCTGGTAGCGTTGCTGGCCGGTTGCGACACCGCCGGTAACGTGGATCAGGCAACGCCCGCACCCAGCCTGGAAGGTGCTGTTAAGGAAGTGGCTTTGGGCAAGTATCGGCTTAAGGTCCCGGAGGATTGGACGGAAGTCGCTCCTGCTGCCGGCGGAGAGGGCCTGCTGCAATTTCATTTCACCGAGGATGGGAAAGCAGGAGAATGCACCATGAACGTGGCGCAGCTTGACGGCGCGGATTCGCCGGGTATGGCCGCATCCTACCTTCATTTGTTAAGCCGTTTTTTGGAGATGGAAGAGGTGACTCAGACGGCTCTCGGAGAACGGCAGTTTTCTCTGACGGATTTTCAGATGAATGGCCTCACCGTGTCCGTAGCGGCTTTTCAACAGGGAGAGGACCTGCTGCTGATCTTCGTCCAGGGCCTTGAAGACACCGACCGGCAACAGGAAATTGTTACTGCGTTGGCCGCCGCCTTTGCGGAGGGCCAATCAAAATAGTGGGGAACAGATGAGTAGCCTGGGCGTTAGCCCGGGTTTCTTACTTTACCTTGCCTACGTCTACCCATCTTTTCGCGGCCGCGGCCAGCCACAGTTCCTCTGGCGTTAGGTCTACGGCGCTGGCGGCGGTGCCTGCCGAGGGATACACCCTGCCGAAGCGGCGCAAGGATTCGTCCAGGTATACGGACACGCCGGGCGGCAACGCAAATGGGCACACGCCGCCCACCGTATAACCCACCAGCGTTTCCACCTGGCAGGGTTTTAGCATCACGGCTTTTTGGCGGAATACGGCCTTGAACTTACGATTATCAATCATGGCGTCCCCGGCCATAACCACCAGCACTGCCTGGTCCTCTACCAGGAAGGACAAGGTTTTGGCAATACATTGGGGCGAGCAGCCCACAGCCAGGGCAGCCTCTTCCACCGTGGCGCTGGACACCTCAAACTCCATGACCCGGCCCTCCAGGTTCCATTGGCGCAAATAGTCCCTCACCCGCGCAATACCGGGGCCGGCGCCCCGGGCCTGTTTCCCGGTGCGGGGGCTTTCCTTTTCAAACCCCATTGCGGATTCGCCCCTTCCGCCGCTCATTTTATAATCAAGTTGCATAGGCGGCCCGGTACAAAAATCACCTTGGCGATAGGCCTGCCACCCGCTATGGCTTTAACGTCGGGATGATCGGGCAACGCCAGGCGGGCCTGCTCGGCGGTCATGTCCGGGCTCACCATCAAATGCCCGCGTACTTTGCCGTTAACCTGCACGGCAATTTCCACTTGGCTGCGCTTCATAGCGGTCTCGTCATACTTGGGCCAGGGGGCCAGGGTAAGGTTGCCAAAACCAAGTATTTCGGCCATTTCCTCGCAAATGTGGGGCGCAACCGGTGTTAACAGCAGCAACAGGGTTTTCAATTCGCCGCTGGTGCAGCCTCCCGCGCCGTAGAACTCGTTCACCAGACTCATCATGGCGGCGATGGCCGTATTGTACTTCATAGCCTCGTAGTCTTCGCCTACCTTTTTGATGGTCTCGTGGAGGAGGGGAGTCAGATGCTGCTGAAAACTGCCGGGTTTCAGCATGCCGGCGAGACGCCACACCCGTTCCAGAAAGCGGCGGCATCCGCGGGCTCCGTTGGTACTCCAGGGAATGGCCTGGTCAAAGGCTCCCATGAACATTTCATACAGGCGGAAAGCGTCGGCGCCCAGGTCGGCCACGATATCGTCGGGGTTGATGACATTGCCGCGGGATTTTGACATCTTTTCGTTGTTTTCCCCCAATACCATGCCATGGCTTGTGCGTTTCAGGTACGGTTCCGGCGATGAAACAAGCCCTAAATCATGGAGCACCTGGTGCCAGAACCGGCTGTATAGCAGATGGAGCGTCGTGTGTTCCATACCGCCGTTATACCAGTCCACAGGCATAAAGGCGTCAAGTGGTTGCCTGCCTGCGAAAGCCTTGTGGTTATGGGGGTCGCAATAGCGCAGGAAGTACCAGCTGCTGCCGGCCCATTGGGGCATGGTGTCGGTTTCCCGTTTGGCGGATGCCCCGCAGGACGGACAGGGAACATTCACCCAATCTGAAATGGCGGACAAGGGGCTTTCCCCGTCGTCCGTGGGCTCATAACGCTCCACCTCCGGCAACAGCACGGGAAGTTCGCTTTCCGGAACAGGTACGGCGCCGCAATGGGGGCACTCCACCACCGGTATGGGTTCGCCCCAGTACCGCTGGCGGCTGAAAACCCAATCCCGCAGCTTGTATTGTACCTTGCGGGCGCCCAGGTTCTTCTCCTCCAGCCAGATTGTAATTTTCTTCTTGGCCTCTGCTACGGACAGGCCGTTTATCAGCCCGCTGTTCACCATCACGCCCTCGCTGATATCCTCGTAGGCTTCTTGCCGGATATCCCCGCCGGCCACCACTTCCACCATGGGAAGGCCGAATTTTTTGGCAAAGGCCCAGTCGCGGCTGTCATGAGCCGGTACCGCCATGATGGCTCCGGTACCGTAGCTCATTAGCACGTAGTCGCTGACCCAAATCGGGATCTCCGCGCCCGTGGCCGGGTTAACGGCCCATAAGCCGCGCAGCTCTACGCCTGTTTTATCTTTGACCAGCTCCGTGCGTTCAAAATCGCTTTTTTTTGCGGCGGCGGCGCGATAGTCCCTTACGGCGTCCAGGTTGCCGATACGTCCGGCCTGCTTCTCAATAGCCGGATGCTCCGGGCTCAGTACCATGTACGTAGCCCCGAAGAGCGTATCCGGCCTGGTGGTATACACCCGCAGCGTTTCATCCGTGCCCGCCAGACGAAAATCCACCTCCGCGCCTTCACTGCGGCCAATCCAGTTACGCTGCTGAATTTTTACCTTCTCAATGAAATCCACGGTATCCAGTCCGTCCAGCAGCTTTTGGGCGTAGTCGGTGATCCGGAGCATCCATTGCTTTTTCACCTTGCGCACCACTTCGCCCCCGCAGCGCTCGCAGGCTCCGGCAACCACTTCTTCGTTGGCCAAGCCGCACTTGCAGCTTACGCACCAGTTGATGGGGATTTCGGCCTTATATGCCAAGCCCTTTTGAAATAATTGCAGGAAAATCCATTGGGTCCAGCGGTAATACGACGGATCCGTGGTGCTGAGTTCCCGGCTGTAATCGAAGCTGAATCCCAGCCTTTTCAGCTGGGCGCGGAACCGGTTTATATTCTCCGCCGTCACCGCCGCCGGATGCACATGATTCTTGATGGCGTAGTTCTCCGTAGGCAGACCGAAGGCATCAAAACCGATGGGATAGAGAACGTTGAAGCCCTCCATCCTCCGCTTTCTGGCGATGATGTCCAAGGCTGTGTTGCTTCGCGGATGGCCTACGTGCAGCCCGCTGCCGCTGGGGTACGGAAACTCGATTAAACAATAATATTTGGGCTTTTCACTGGGAAATTGCGCGGTAAACACCCCGCTTTCGTCCCAGCGCTTCTGCCATTTCGGCTCAATGATTTCCGGTTGGTAGGGCTGCAGGTCCTTCATGGCGGTTTCCTCCTGATGCGAGATAGGGGCGGATCCTTAATGAGGGCGGATCCTTTCAAGGGGATGGGTCCCCCTTTCAAGAAGGGCAATGCCCCTGTCAATCCGGCGGAGGGTTTCGTCCTTGCCCAGGAGGCAGGCGATTTCGGTGGCGCCGCCGGGGGTACTCTCCTGACCGGAAACGGCTATGCGTACGGGCCACATGATCTGCCCGGTTTTCAAGCCGTGCCGGGTAGCCAACGCCATGAGGGCTTCCTTTACCGCGGCTTCGCTGAACTCCGGCAGGCCCGTCAGGGCCGGGCGGGCCAGGTTCAACACGAAAAGCGCTGTTTCCGGGTCGGTTTTCATTTTTTGGCGGGTGTACAGGGCAATATCGTAATCCGGAAAATCCGCCAGGAACCGCACCATGTCCGGTACTTGGCCAAAGACCTGAGTACGGCTGTGCATCAGTGTGGCAAGGAAAGCATAGTCAATGCCCCTGCCCGCCAGCGACATGTCGAACCACGGGGTTGCCGTCTTTGTATACTCCTGAATGGGCATGCGGCTGATGTATGCGTGATTGAACCAGAGCAGCTTTTCCGTGTTGAAAATAGCGGGGGCTTTTGATAGCCCCTTTAAATCAAAGGTTTCCACCAGCTCGGCCAGGGTGAAAAACTCCCGTTCATCACCGGGGCTCCAGCCCAGCAGCGCGATGAAGTTTAGGATGGCGTCCTTTACGTAGCCCTGCGCCAGCAGATCCTCAAAGCTGGGATCCCCATGGCGCTTGCTGAGTTTGCGGGCGGCGTCCTTCATCACCGGAGGCATGTGTACATACAGGGGAGGTTTCCAGCCGAATGCCTCGTAGAGCAGATTGTACTTGGGCGTGGAGCTTAAGTATTCCGTACCGCGCATCACATGGGTAATGCCCATCAAGTGGTCGTCGACCACATTGGCAAAATTATAGGTGGGTAACCCGTCCGCTTTGATGAGCACGGCATCGTCCAGGGTGTCGCACGGGGCTTCCACATGGCCGTAAAGGGCGTCCTCAAAGCCTGCGGCGCCGGTGGTTGGGATATTCTGCCTGATTACGAAGGGTTCTCCGCTTTCCATGCGCCGTGCCGCATCTTGCCTGGGCAGGCCCAGGCAATACTTATCATACTTCCATTGCCCGGGGGATTTGGCTTCGGCCGTTTCCCGGCGCTCCGCCAACGCTTCCTTGGTACAAAAGCAAGGGTAGGCGGCGCCCTTTTCCACCAAGCTCATGGCAAGGGGCAGGTATATTTCCTTGCGCTGGCTTTGGATATAGGGGCCAAAATCTCCGCCTACATCCGGCCCTTCATCGTAGGTAAGCCCCGCCTGCCTCAGACTTTTATATATCAGCTCCACCGCGCCTTCCACTTCCCGTTCCTGATCCGTGTCCTCAATGCGCAGGATGAAAGACCCGCCTTTCTTCTTGGCAAACAGGTACGCGTACAGAGCCGTGCGCAGGTTTCCCAGATGCATATAACCCGTTGGGCTGGGGGCAAATCGTGTTCGGATCATCGCAAACTCTCCATTTGTCTGGCAAAGGCGTCTTTAAGGCCCACCACCCGGTTGAAAACGGGCCTTCCGGGGGCGCTGTCCATGTCCTTGCAGAAGTAGCCGACACGCAGGAACTGAAAGGTATCGCCAGTTTGCGCGGCGCTTAGATGTGTTTCCAGGTAGCCCTGGCAGACCTCTATGCTGGAGGGGTTCAGGATGGACAGAAAGTCCTTTTTTGTGACGGCGGCCTCCTCGTCCTCCCCGCTTTTTTCCAGCAGCAGCGGTTCGTACAGCCTGGCCTCAAAGGGAATGTTCTCCTCCGCGCTTACCCAGTGCAGGGTTCCCTTCACCTTTCGGTTTGCGCCCTCCGTACCGTTTTTCGTGTCCATATCCACGGTACATAGGACGGCTGTCACGTTGCCGGCCCCGTCCTTTTCGCAGCCGTCGCAGCGAACGATGTACGCGCCTTTCAGGCGCACCTCGCCTCCCGGGTACATGCGGTGGTATTTTTTCACAGGAACTTCCATGAAGTCCTCCCGTTCCATGTAAAGCTCCCGGGTAAAAAGGGCGCTGCGGACGCCCATGCCCGGATCGTCCGGGTGGTTTTCCATGGGCAGAGCCTCGCGCCTGTCCGCCGGCCAGTTGGTGAGGATCACCTTCAGAGGTCTCACCACCGCCATGGCCCTGGGAGCCTTGCGGCCCAGATCCTCCCGTACGCAGTGTTCCAGCAGGGCGAGATCCACAATGCTGTCCGCCTTGGCCAGGCCCACCCGGTTGATGAAATCCAGGATGGCGGCCGGCGTAATGCCCCGGCGGCGCATGGCGCAAAGGGTGGGCATGCGGGGATCATCCCAGCCTGAAACGTGGCCTTCCTCCACCAACATACGCAAATAGCGCTTGGACATCACCGTCCTGGTGATGTTCAACCGGCTGAACTCGATCTGCCGAGGTCTTCCGGGCAGCATGCGGGCGGCTTTTTCCACCACCCATTCATACAGGGGCCGGTGATCCTCATACTCCAGGGAACAGAGGCTATGAGTAATGCATTCCAGCGCGTCGCCGATGGGATGGGAGAAATCGTACATGGGGTAGATACACCACTCCCTGCCGGTACGGTGGTGCTCTTTGTGCAGGATACGAAACATCACCGGATCCCGCATGTTCAGGTTGGGGCTTGCCATGTCTATTTTCATACGTAGGGTCATGCTGCCGTCAGGGAACTCCCCGGCCTTCATCCGGCGGAAGAGGTTCAGGCTTTCCTCCGCGGGCCGCTGGCGAAAAGGACTGTCCTTGCCGGGCTGGGTCAGCGTGCCGCGATACTCCCGTACTTTTTCTTGCGGGAGCTGGCAAACATAGGCCAGGTCGCGGAGAATCCAGTCTTCGGCGATCTCATAGCATTTTTGATAATACTCGCTGGCAAAGTAGAGGCCGCCCTTCCATTCGAACCCCAGCCAGCGGATGTCCTCCATGATGCCCTCTACATATTCGGTTTCCTCCTTGGCGGGGTTTGTGTCGTCAAAGCGGAGGTTTGTCAATCCGCCGTAGCGTTCCGCCGTCACAAAATCCGCCACAAAGGCTTTGCAATGGCCGATATGCAGGTAACCGTTGGGTTCCGGGGGAAAGCGCGTATGTACATTTTGATACCGGCCGCTCCGCAGATCCTCGTCGATGGCTTCCCAGATAAAATTGGTTTTCATGCCGGTGTCTTCCATGGTGTCGCCTGCCTTTCCTGAGCGGAAGCGGGAACCCGCTTCATACCGCGGACCGCGGCGTAAAACGGATCCAATGGGCCTTAGGCCCTTTATTATAAGGGGAAACATATTTTTTGGCAAGGCCCAGGGATCGCCGCGGTTTGTATCGAAATGCATACATCATCATTATTTGCACGGAGGTACCGTTATGGCGGAACATAATCCCTATGATAACGTTGTTTCAACGATTACCTCAATTAATGATGCTTATCGGATTCACGATGAGAAAAAAATCACATTGCGCATGGCAGCCTACGCGCTCGCGCTTGGAAGACTTACGAAAGTGCGAAAGCTACGCGGGATGTTTCCGTAATCAGCCATGTTTTGCGTTTTTCCATTTGTA
>WRHG01000090.1 GCA_009783365.1 Clostridia bacterium
ACCTGAAAGGTGGTGGCGCTCGCCCCGTTGTTCAAATGCTGATAGAAACCGCGGGCGGTCTGATCCGGGTTGGGATCAAGCGGGTTGATTTCCATGACGGCGCCGTCAACCTGGTAGGACATGGTTACCATTTGAAGGTCCTTTTGCTCCTGAATATAGCTGCCGGGCAGGTCGCCGCAAACGTCTGAAACGATCCAGAAAGCCATGATGTTGCCTCCCTTTGCTGTACCCATGGCCAATAGGCCACGGCATTCAAGAAGATATACTTATGATACCAAAAACTTTCTGCATCGTCAACGGGCCTGTTTGACCGGTCCTTTTCTTGCTGTTGACCGGTCCTTTCTTCTCTTGCGCGGGATCCTGGTACGCGGCGTCCGCCCCTTGGAAAGCGGGGAAGGCAAAACTACCGCGGCGGGGGCGGCGGAAACCGGTAAAGAAGGAATCCAAGGATCTTCTCATGAGATTCTCATGGAGTTATGAGCAAAAACTCAAGCTTCCTGTGATCCTGCGTGATATGATAAGCCCATCAAAACGGTCAAGGAGGGAATGACAATGGCAAAGTACACGGTTGAAGATATCGAAATTCTGCGGCAAAAGAGCGGCATCACCTATGAGGAAGCTATCAATCTGCTGGAGTATCACAACGGAAGCCTGGCAAGGGCCTTGGTGGACCTGGAAAAGAACGGCCGCCTGCGGGATGTAAAGCCGGGGCATGGCGACCTCTGGAAAAAGAGGAGAAAAGGCGGCCTGCTCAACTATCTGTACCGGATGCGTTTGAAGGTGACCAAGGGCGATCTGACGATCATCAACGTTTCCTCTCTCTTTGTGATCTTCACGGCGATATCGGCGTTTTGGGTGCTGGCCATCGGCGCTGTGGTGGCCATGGTGCTGGGATACCGGATTTCCATGGAGCGCAACAGCCCGGATTTTCAGGAGGAAAGCCTGGAAAACCTGATCCGGAACGCCTCTTCCAATATGAAGAACTCGGCTTTCTCCTTCGTGCAGGATTTGGGGATGATGGACAATAATCAGGAGCAGGCGCCCACGGAGGAGGAGGCTCCCCGCGCGGAGGCTGCCCCGAGCGGCACCACACCGGTCACCGTTCAGTTTCCCGACGGCGGAAGCGTGGATGTGAAGGAAGGGGAAGACGGCTTTCACGAGGCGGATGTACAGTAAACCGAAACGCGGCTCACCCCCGTGATCCGGCCGGGAAAACGCCCCGCGGTCGCGGGGGAGGGATCCGGAACGCCGGACCCGGCTTGTGACGAAGAGGCGCTTCTGCTATACTGGGGGTGCGCAGCTGGCGCTGAAGGAGAACCCGATGAGTAAGATTTTAGTCGTGGAAGACGAGGCCAAGATTGCCCGGTTTATCACGCTGGAGCTGGAGCACGAAGGTTATGAGGTGCAGGTCGCAAGTGACGGCCGCGCGGGGTTGAGCCTGTTTGAAAGCTGGCAGCCTGATCTGGTGATCCTGGATCTGATGCTGCCGGAGCTCAGCGGCATCGAAGTATGCCGGCGCATTCGCCAAACCAGCGACCTGCCCGTCATCATGCTTACGGCCAAGGACGATGTGAGCGATAAGGTGATGGGTTTGGATATGGGCGCGGATGATTATGTAACAAAGCCCTTTGCCATTGAGGAGTTGCTGGCGCGCATCCGGGTTTGCCTCAAAAAGCACAGGGCGGACGCCGCCAGCGGCACAGGCGCTTTGAAGGCGGGGCAGCTGTCCATCGAGCCGGCGAATTACAGCGCCAGGTTTGGCGACGAACCTATCTCCCTCACAAAGAAGGAGTTTGATTTGCTGCTGTACCTGTGGCAGCATGAGAACAAGGCCGTAACCAGGGACGATCTGTTAAGCCGCGTTTGGGGTTATGAATTCGCGGGCGACACCAACATCGTGGATGTCTATATCCGCTATTTACGCCAGAAGATCGACGACCGCTACGGCGTTAAAACCATCCACACCATCCGTGCCGTGGGGTATATGTTCCGTTATGAGTAATAAGAAAAAGGCCAAAAAGGCGGAAGAGGCCGCCGGCCGGCGGAAGCACCGGAAGCGGCCTGACAAGGCGCTTTCCAAGCCGAAGCGCTCCCGGGCAGCGCCGGACGACCGCCCTCGCCGGAAGCGAATTAAACAAACGTTTTCCCAGCTGTTAAGCAACCTTCATTTTTCGCTGACTCTCCGCATCTCGGTCCATTTTGCCAGGCAGCTGCTGAACAGCACGTTTTTTATGGTGCTCACCGTAACGCTTGTGCTGATCATCGCCCAGGTGCCGACGGTGAACCGGACGATGGATGCCCTTGGGGTGATGAAGCCGGAGCTTCCGCGCCAATATACGGCGGAGCAGATGCGAGGCCTGGCGGCAAAGGACGCCTACCTGTTGGAGGAACCGCTGCCCAATACCCTGGCGGGTTTCGTAGAAAAAGTGAAGCTGGCTTTCGCCGATTTCGGGCCGGCGCAGGCGCCCTGTATACAGATCTATGCGGACATGCCGGAGGGCCCGCTGGTGGCGGTGTTTTCCCTGGAGTATTGGCTGCCCGTCTATACGATGCTGTTTTGGGCGCTGCTCTGCCTGGATCTGTACCGGGCGGTTTATTTCCTGCGGCATCGGGACCGGCTGAACAAAAGGGTGCTGAAACCCATCGCGGACATGGCCGCGGCCGCGGCCGCTCTCTCCGCCAACAACTTGAGTAACCGTTTCAGCATTGAGGGAACCAAGAACGAGTTGAAGGATCTCGCGTACGTGATCAATCAGATGCTGGACCGCATTGAGCGGAGCTATAACAGCCAGAAGCAGTTCGTCAGCGATGCCTCCCACGAACTGAGGACGCCCATCGCGGTGATTCAGGGATATGCCAGCATGTTGGAGCGCTGGGGAAAAACCGATAAAGCAGTGCTGGACGAGAGCATTGAGGCCATTTCCCAGGAGACCACGGCAATGAAGGAATTGGTGGAGCGCCTGTTGTTCCTGGCCCGGCATGACAAGAAAACCCTCATGCTGGAGAAGGAGGTATTTGACCCAACGGAAGTCATGAGCTCTGTTCACCGGGACGCGAAGCTTCTGTCCCCGGCCCATCGCTTTGAACTGCAGCTCCGGGACAGCGCCGCCGTCAGCGGTGACAAGGGCATGCTGAAACAGCTTATGCGTATTTTGGTGGATAACGCCATCAAGTACACCCCTGCCGGCGGGAACATCACCCTGGCCATGGGCGTGGAAGGGGAAATCTGTGTTTTATCCGTAACGGACACGGGGGAGGGCATTTCACCCAAGGAGCTGCCCAGGATTTTCGACCGCTTTTACCGCAGCGATCAGGCCCGAAAAGCCCAATCCAGCGGTCACGGCTTGGGGCTTTCCATCGCCAGGATCATCGTCGTAGCACACGGCGGCACATTAAATGTGCGCAGCAAGACAGGCGTGGGAAGCACCTTTTCGGTACGGATGCCCGTCAGCCACGAAAGCAGGGGCTGAACCGGCGGAATCCCAATCGCGTTCGATCTCCCGCATTATGAAAACGCATGATGAAACCGTTCCGTGTAATACATCACCAAATCCCACTCGCTGTCCGGAACAATCGAATGATCCGGGCATGGCAAAAACCCGCCCATTTCCACAAAACGCCGCAACCGGTCTATCTCGGCGGCTATATGGGTTCGATCGGTGGCAAACAAAGATTTGTCCATACCGCCAATGCCCCGCACTGCCGCGCCATATTTTTCTTTCATTGGCGCAAAGTTGCCGCCCCATTTTCCCACTTCAATCGGGAACATCGTATTCACGCCATTCCCGATCCAAGTCGGAAGCAGGTGATCGATCATGCCGTCGCAATCCACCGCCCGCGTTTCCACGCCATGGCGGATAAGCAGTTGCGTAACGCGCTTGTAATGCGGGCCGATATACTTCCGGAAGAATTCGGGATTTACCAGGGGCCCCTTATCGAAACATATGTCCTCCCAAAAGAATGCGTAGTCCCACCGGATACCGGTCTCAAGCATTTTTTTCGTGGTCTGGAAATCCACCTCGGCAACGGCGTTCAGGATCTCATGAAATAAATCCGGGTCATCGGCTTGCATATAGCTCATGTTTTCTACGCCCAGCATGTTTCTTACTTGACCGATCATGCTGCCGCAAAAAATGCCGATGGGAAGGTCCTCGTCTTTTGAGCGCTCCCGGGCTCTTTCCATATGCGCCTCATTCACACGGCCGCTGTAGTAAGTCAGGCGCGGCAAAAAAAGCTCTTCCCAGGATTTTCGATCGTTTAGCAGCCAGCCGACCTCGGCGTGAACGGACATGACGCCGGGACTGCCCATCTCGATCGTTCCGTAATAGGTTCGCTGCTCATATTTGCCGTCGGGATATGTTTTGACGATATCCGTCGCGAATTCGGGAAACAGGCTGCTGGATCCGCCCATGGACCCTCGGCCGGGCTGGTCCTTAATCAGCCTTACCAGCAGATTATAGTCGAAGCCCAGCTTTTGAACGATTTTCTCGTCCTCATTGGAGTTGTCCCGGCCGCCGCCCAATACGTCTTTTGAGATGTGACCTTCGGCTTCCCACTTTTCCAGTGTTTTGGGCCAGAATCCAAAATTAATGCAGGGCAGCCTGTCATAAGGCTCGCCGTTCATCACGGCTCTGAAACGCTCTCGCTGCGTCATCCGGATGACCCTCCCGTATACGAAAGTCTCTATGGAAATGCGCTTGCGCCCATGGAACGTCCTTCGGCTTGCTCCGCTTCTACGGCTCTTCCCGTACCAGCCCGGGGTTTTTATAGAAATCGCCCGCCCAGTAAATATCGCCGGAAAAACCCGCGTGCTGTTCGCCGGCCACGAAAAAGCTGACCCGGCGGATGCGGTCGACGGCGGATAGGGTGTTGACCATGCCGTAGGCCAGCAGGCGGTCCCGCTGCTCGTCAAAACCTCGGCCCACCGAGGAAAACCCCGGCGCAAAATTCACCAACAGGGTGTCGTCCTTTAAGGAAAAACCGATTATATCGGAATCCTTCAAGGCCCCCGGCTCCATCAGGGGCTTGGCTTGTCTGCGGTCGGCGGGCAGGGGTCCTTTGGCAAGTTCCAGAAGGAGCGCCCGGGGATTGGTGGTTTGATGATAGGGCATGGGGCGCATTACCTCAACGAGCTTCCGGCCGCTTTCATCCGCAAAGTACAAGGTTCCCGCGCCCATCAAAAAAGCGGCGTAGTTTCCGCGGCGCTGAACGGACTGATCAAAGAAAACAGCGATTTGGTTCGACCGGCCCTCCCGTATGCGGACATTTTGCACCGGCTCGCCGTCCACGAGAATGACAATCCCGGAGACGTCCGGCAGGAAGGTGGTCAGCGTGTAGCAGAGGGAAGCCATACAGCTGGCGCGGGTTAAGTGCCGGGCGTCCAGCATGTCGTCCAATGCGCCGTCAAAGGAGAGGGTGATGAGCCTGCCTGCCTCGTCCGGCGAATCCGTAACGGCGGGGGGAGCGTTCAGCAGGTCGCCGAGCAGGGGCAAGGCGGAGGAACCCTCCAACTGCGGGGAAGCCGTGCCCAGTTCCTGCAGGAGGCGCAGCGCCATGTCGGCGGTTGCCTGGCTTTCAAAGGAAATGATTCGGGTTTCGGGCATAACCGCGTCCAGATGAGCCAGCGGATAGTACAGCGTTGCCAGGGCGGTTAGCCGCCGGCCGGAAGCGTCGCCGCCGGGGGCGGCCCGCCGGGAGAGCGCCTGCTCGTAAGAGGCGCCGACGTCGTCTCCCACGCTGCGGGTAAAGGTCCCCGCCGGTAAAGCGCCGGCAATGTCCAGACCGATCTGCTTATCCATCACCAGGATGTTCGCGTAATGGATGCCGGGAAGATAGGTGAGGGTATTGGCGAGGGCCTGGCAGGTCAGGTAGAAATCCTTGCGTTCCAGCTGCAGAGCGGAAGCGGCCAGGTTCACGGTGGCGACGCCGCAGCTGACCTCTACGGGATTCGCGCCGTATAAGGCGAGGCGTACCGGTCCGCCGGCGGCGGACACAAGGGCGTTGCCCTCATGGTTCAGCAAAGACCGAACCGCGCTTTCCGCCGCGGGCCGGGATGGGTTCATGGCGATCTCCTGAGGGAAGGAGGCAAGGCGGGCGCCGTCATGCCGGGGCAGAAAGAGCGTGACCTCGGCTGTATATTCCAACGCCGCGTCGCCGATTGGCGCCACATTGGCGGTGCCTCCGGGCGGCAGCGTCATGGTCGCAGTTTCTTCCTGCAAAGGGATGCTGGCTGTGGAGCAGGCGGAGAGAAACATGCCGCACAGGGCCAGTAATACTGCCATGGCAGCCCCGGACCCGCTTGGGCGCGCTTTCGCGCCCTGCGTGGGAGAGGCGGATTCCCCGGCTTTTTTGGATGTAATCAATGCCATCCCTTCCATGCTAATCTGGAATCAGATCCGGCGCGCCGGCTCTGGTCAGCGCGCGCAGTTGAGCGTATGTGATTTTCCAGATGCCGTTCTCCCGGACAAGAGGCAGGGGATAGGTGACGGTCATGCTTTCGCCGACGACTGAAAACAGGGTATTAACAACGCTTCGCGTTCCGTCCAGGGCGACGCTGCCGGCCTCCGCTGAAAACCGCGAGAGGGAAGGACAATCGCCGAGCGCTCCGCAAACATCCTGCAGGGTGGGCTTGGGATCGCCCCCGTCGGTGTTGGCGACGTAGCGGTACAGGGTTTCATAGTTCCGTTCCTGCCAGGCGGTCATCAGCGCCAGCACTGTATTGTGCGGAGTCAGCAGCAATGCCTCGTTTCGCGCCTGAGGCTCGCTGAGGCCCGTTTGGCCGTCGGTGAGAAAATATTCGTTGGGAAGGCGCAGGCTGCTCTGCACTTGTCCGCTTCGGTACACGAGGATTTGCACGCCCGTATAGGGAAGGCTCTCCGTGACGGAAGCGACCACGCTCTGAATGGCGAGAGCCCTTTGGAGGGGCGCCGACCCTGCCCATTCCGGGCGTAAAAGCCAATCGGCCGGGATTCCGTCGTCGGTAAGGAGCGCCTCGTTGAAGGTGATGTACAGGATGTGATTCCGCTGTGAGATGCTTTCCACCGTGACGGTTTCGGGTATGATGCGCTTGAGTTCGCTGCTGTGCGCGGCGGAGGGGCCTTCCAGCAGGGCGCGCACAATGGCAATTTCCCTGCTTTCATTCTTGGGGACCGAAAGGGCGCGGGTTTCCGCGGCCAGCATGGGTTCATCATAAAAGCGATAGTACAGGACCGCTTGAAGGACGTCAGCGCTGTTTTGGTCGGCGGAGGCGGCATGCAGCTTCATAGCGAGCCCGGGAACCGGCGTAGCTTCCGCTTTTTCCAAGGGATTGCCGGCAACGCCGCAGCCGCCCATCAAAGGCAGGATCAGGAGGAGAACGGCCAG
>WRHG01000091.1 GCA_009783365.1 Clostridia bacterium
CCCCGGCGCCTTTTCCTCCCACCGCCCCGGAGAGCGCTTCCAATACAGCAATTTTGCGGCAGGCATGGTAGCCTGCCTGTTAGAAGCCCGGTTTGGCGTATCCTTTGAGGCGCTGGCGCAGCAGTACCTCTTCGGGCCTCTGGGCCTTACCGCAACCTTTGACTTAAGCGCCCTGCGGGACGGCGGCCGCTTCGCCGGCGCGCCTTTGGCCGACGGCTATAAGGTGCTGCCTCACCGCCGAAAGCCTGCCTTTGATGCGGAAAAACGATTGCGTAACGCACACGCCGTACAACAACCGGACCCGGACACCCATTATTTATTGGCATCAGGAAATTTGTACGTCACCGCCCCCGCCATGGCAGGGCTCCTGCAAGCCGCCTTTCCCGTGCGACACGCGGAAGAAACCGGGGCAGCGCCGTCTCAAGAGCCCTTCATTGACGCCAAAAGCCTGCGCCAGCTCAAGGAGCCCCGGGGACAGTGGCCTGATCACGATATCCCCCTCATGCACGGCATGGGCCTGCTCACGCTGGATGACCCGAGGGTAAGCGGCAAGGTACTCTACGGCCATCAGGGCTTTGCATACGGGGCCGTAAACGGCGTCTTTTGGACCGAGGACGGGGATGGCTTCGTATCCCTCAACAGCGGAGCCAGCGAGCAGCGGAAAGGGCACGTAAGCTTACTCAATCAGGATCTGATCCGCCTGCTGATTCCATCGTGAAAGGAAGCCATGCCCATGCCGGATATCGTTACAAAGGTCCTGCACGGTAAGAACCTCGTGACAGTGGTTGTGAACGAGGCCGAAGCTTTCTCCCTGTCACCGGCCACGTACCGGGAGCAGCCCCTGCAGCCCAATGATCCTGTGGACATTTCCGCATTGAGGGACTGGCTGCTTGCCAAACAGTACCCGGAGGCCCTTTCCAAAGCAGTCCGCTTGTTGGCAGGCAGAGCCCGCAGCCGTCAGGAGGTTGCCCGAAAGCTGGAAAGCTGCGGCTACATGGAACAGACGGTAACGACGGTGCTTAGCAAGTTGGAGAAGGAGCGCCTTGTGAACGACGAAGCCTTTGCGCAGGCGTGGGTCGCGGCCCGAATACGCCGCGGCCTGGGCACGAGCCGCCTCATGCTGGAACTTCGGCAAAAGGGCGTTCCCCGCCAAACGGCGGAACAAGCCTGCGCGGGCATGGACCCTGACGATCGGGGTGACGAAGCCGCCAAAACGGCCCTTAAGCTGTTGAAACGGTATGCGGGGGAGCCGGATTCAGCCAAAGCCCTGCAAAAAGTGCTGGCCGCCATGAACCGCCGCGGCTTCGGCTATGGCGAAGCATCCGCCGCGATTGCCAGCGCCAGAACCCTTGAGCCGGGCCGGCTTTGACCCCAGGTTCCCGCCGGCATCATTGCGTCCGAATGAAGAATTGCCATGAGGAGTGCCCATGAACATCGATTGGAACGGACTAATCCCTATACGTTTCCTGTATGGTGAAGCTGACGCCCCACACGTAGTAAGTCACCAGCAGTTCCCGCACGGAGTGGCTTTCCTTCAGGGTGAGTATGGTGGCGGTGATATCCCCCTGGGACTTGGGCGGCAGGGAGCGAACCGCCTGATCCCCCAGTTGGAGCACGTCAACAGGATTGGGCACCACCTGTACCTCGATCATGTCGATGGGCACCAGGCAGTCGTTGCTGATGCGCAGGGTATAGGTAATCAGCGCGTATTTCTCAGCCTCCTCCAGAGGCTCGGTGCTAAAGTACGTGCCCCTGAAAGTCCTATTCTCCACCGACGCCTTAAGCTCGCCAAACAGCTCCGGCGCTTCCGCAACCTGTGCGCCCTGGGCTTTAAAGGCCACGATGCTCACATTAGCGGTCATGAAAAAGTACCCCACAAGGAGCAGTGACAGCACCAGCAGTATTACCATCAAAACGGCAGTGTACTTGAGCGCCCGCAAAGGCGGTCCCTCCTTCTCCCCTGCTTACGGTATCATTTTTTTCGTACTTTGTAAATCATTTCACCCGGGAAAAATCCGCGCGGGAGAAGAGCGGCAACCACCCGGAACATGACCTCGCCGGCAAGCGGCGGAATGCCCACGTTTCAAGATCGATGCGGCGATGATCGGAGGATATTATGAAGAAGGATTTTGCCAGGCTGCGTGAGCTGGGCCGCCAAGTCGCGGATATCGCCCGCCTGCCTGTTCAGCTTGAAAAAAGGAGGCTGTGGGCGGCCAATAACGATCTGCACCCGCTGCGGCCGATGGTGTATATCGACCAGCTTCCATGGCATGAACTGAATGGGTGCGGCGAACTGGACCTCCTATGCGAGGATGAGTTTTTACGCTCCATCGAGCAGGATCTGTTGAAAACGCTATATCGATGGCGCCACTTTCCATGCGACATGGTGGTGGAAAACAGGGTATCGATCCCCCATGCCCTGCACAATTTTAATTACGGGATGCGCATTGAGGCACAAACGCTGCACACCGACACGGCAAACGACGTCATATCCCACCGATACAAGGACCTGCTTGACACGCCGGAGAAACTGAGCGCGTTCAAAGACGACGAATTATGGGTTGACCGCGAGCTGGACGCCAGGCGCTTTGAGCTGGCAAGCGAGGTTTTCCGCGATATACTGCCCGTCCGGTTCACGGGGGTTCAAATTCATTGCGGCGTATGGGACCGGATCGCGCAGATGCGGCCTCTGGAGAGTATCCTGCTCGACTTGATCGACCGTCCGGACTTCACCAAGGAAATCATAGGACGGTTTGTGGAGATTGCCATGAGAACGGTGGATCAATGCGAAAAGGAGGGTCTTTTGGATCCTTCCATGCCATATGTCCATTGTTCGGGCGCTTATTCGAACGACCTTCCCGCCCCGGAGCCGGGAAGGACGCCTACGACGCAAAATATATGGGGTTTTGGCATGGCGCAGGCGTTTTCATCCGTATCGCCCGCCATCCACGACGAATTTGAACTCCAGCCGGTCCGCCCGCTGCTTGAACGCTTCGGCCTGCTTTATTACGGATGCTGCGAACCTTTGGATACGAAAATACAAATTGTCACAAGGATTCGCAATGTGAGAAAAATATCGATCAGCTCGTGGGCGGATTTGGAAAATTCAGCGGAACAGCTTGGTACGAAGTATGTGCTTTCCTATAAATCCAACCCGGCGATGATCGCCCAGGGAAGCGTCGACGAGGACGCCATCCGAAAAACCCTTACATGCGCGGCGCAAACGGCAAAAACCCATGGAACGCCGCTGGAAATCATCCTGAAGGATGTAAGCACGGTCCGTTACCGGCCGGAAAGCATTGACCGCTGGGAGAAAATAGCCATGGCCGCCGTTCGGGGATAAGGCCCGCAAAAGCGGCGTACCGGAACATTCCCAGCCATGATTAAGAGATAAAAAAGTGAAAAGCACTTGACAACGGGCCAAAATGGAGTATATTACTTACATAGTATTAAAAAGTATGGCCGCCAACGCTTCTAAAACAATGTAATGTCCCGTTTTTTCGTGGAAACCGCCTCTGAATCCGAATTTGTTTCTGACGAGGGATAACAAAGATTCCGTTTGGCACAAGGGCCAATCAATTAAATACATGGAGGGAAAAGGAATGAAAAAACGGTTGCATGTTGTTCTGACCATCCTGATGATCGCGGTAATGACCGTCTGCATCATCCTGCCGGCGGCTTCCGCGGAGAAAAAACTCAAGTTTGGATATGTCATCAACGACATGTCCCACGAATGGTACCAAAACGTTGCTAACGGCGCAAAAATACGGGCTGAAGAACTGGGCATAGATCTCATGGTGGCGGACGCGGCCATGGACGCCGGCAAGCAGGTAACACAGCTTGAGAACATGCTGGCGGACGGTGTGGACATGCTCTTGATCACGCCCGTGGACGCGAAGAGCCTGGCTGCGATCATCAAGCAAGCTAACGACTTGGGCGTACCCGTGCTTACGGAGTCCAACTTTGTGGAAGGCGCGCTGACGATGGTGGGCATCGACAACTTCACCGGCGGAAAGAAAGCCGGCCTGTGGTTTGCGGAATACGCCGCGGCCCATAACATCGACCCCAAAATCCTGGTTGTAGGCTTTCCCGCCTTTGAAGACTGCAGACAGCGGGTGGACGGCTTCAAAGCCGGGATGGAGGAAGCGGGGCTTGCCTATGAAGTACTGCAGGAAGTGGACAGCAACGGCGCCAAGGAGATTGCCTTAAGGGTTTCCCAGGATGCCATTACAGCCCACCCGGATGTAAACGTCATCTTTGGCATCAACGACAACTCCACTTCCGGCGGCATGGCGGCTTACAAAGAAGCCGGCCTTGACGAGAGCCTGCTCACAGCCATTGGATTCGGATTTGAAGGCGCGGTGGGCCGGGATCTTTTGCTGGGCGGCACCCCCTACAAGGCTGCCGTGGCGATGTTCCCGGATTTCATGGGCAACAGCCTTATCGACGCCGCCGTGAAAGTCGCCGACGGGGAGACGATTCCCCTTCATTATGAATCGGGAACGATCGTGATAACGCCGGATAACTTTGACGAATTCTATACCAAGGAAGGCGATCAGTACCTTACGAATTTTGAGGCGATCCGCAACCTTCTGAATCAATAAACCAAGCGCGGCGCAAACCATACCCGCCCCCGCGGGTATGGTTTGCGCCATGAAAGGAACGATTCCGTGGATAAGAAACAGGAGCGGTCGGCAACAAATTTGTTAACCCGTGTAAAAAACTCCGAAATCCTGGCGCTGGTTATCGCACTGGTCCTTTTGTGCGCGATTATTTCCTTGCTTACGCCTACGTTTCTGACTGAGCGCAATATTATGAATGTGCTGCGCCAGGTTTCGCTTTCAGCCATATGCGGTTTTGGCCTCACGATGGTCATCCTCCTGGGGGAGATCGACTTATCCGTCGGCTCCCAGCAAGGCATTGCAGGCATCACATCCGTAGCCGTGCTGAATGCTACGGGCAGCATACCCCTGGCCATATTGGCCGCGCTGGCGTCAGGCGCACTGATTGGGGCGCTAAACGGCGTACTGGTCACCAAAGGCAACATGAACTCCCTGATCGTCACCCTCGGAACCATGGCGATATGGCGCGGCGTCATTATGGTTAGCACGGGCGCCGTCTCCATCCAGGCCAACGACACCCGGTTTCAGGAGATTGGAACCGGCTTTACAGGGCCCGTTCCCAACGCGGTTATCCTGGCGGCCATCGTATTTGCCGCCATCTATTACGTGCTGAATTACTCCACCTTTGGGCGGTATATTTTTGCGGTGGGCGGAAACAAGGAAGCGTCCCTGATGTGCGGGCTTCCGGTTCACAAAATGAAAATCTCCGTTTACGTCATCAGCGGAATCCTTACAATGCTTTCGGGGGTTTTATTGGCGTCCAGAATGTCCTCCGGACAGCCGACGGCGGGTACGGGTTTTGAAATGATTGTAATCGCGTCCATTATATTGGGCGGCGTATCCCTTTCAGGCGGAATCGGCTCCATTGGGGGAGCGCTCGTAGGCATGCTGATTTTGGGCGTATTGCAGAATGGGCTGACGTTGCTAAATGTGTCGTCCTTCTGGCAGGATATTTCCAGAGGCGTTGTGATCATCGTGGCGGTGTATATTGACGGAATCAGAAAGAGCAGCGTCGCGAAGCGGGCCGTGCAGGAACAGAAGGAAAAATGGAAGGGGGACGGTGCTCCCGCATGACGTCTGAACCGATACTGACCGTACAAGATATGCATATGGTATTCCCCGGCGTCCACGCCCTAAAGGGTGTTGATTTTGACCTGTACCCCGCCGAAGTCCACGCGCTTGTGGGGGAAAACGGCGCGGGCAAATCAACGCTGATTAAAATCCTGTCCGGCGTATACCAGCGTTCCTCCGGCGCGTATTCGCTGAATGGGGAAAAAGCGGCCTTTCGCTCTCCGGCGGAAGCGATTTCCGCGGGAATCAGCGTTATTTATCAGGAGCTTTCCATTGTGCCCTGCCTGTCGGTCGCCGAAAACATCTATTTCGGCAGGCTGCCCGCGGTCCACGGCAGAGTACGGTGGAAAGAGCTGTACGAAAAATCCGAGGAGATCATGGCGCGGATCGGCCTTACCGTAAGCCCCAAAACCAAGGCGCAGCAATTGAGCCTCGCGCAGCAGCAACTGGTTGAAATTGCCAAGGCGGTGTCGTTGGGGGCGAAGATCATCATCATGGACGAACCCACTTCCGCCCTCAGCCCGCGGGAGGTTCAACGCCTGTTCGGGGTAATCCGGACGCTCAAGGCGCAAAATGTGGCGATTATCTATGTTTCCCACAAATTGGACGAGGTGTTTGAAATCGCGGATCGCATCTCTGTTTTCAAAGACGGCGCGCTGATGGGCACGATGCCCTCGGGAGATATCGACCAGCAGCGGCTGATTGAAATGATGGTGGGGCGTAAACTGAGCGACGTCTTTCCGAAAGGGAAGCGTGCCGTTGGGGAACTTGTGCTCGACGTGAGTCACCTGAGCACGGAGAAAGTTCACGATATCAGCTTTCAGGTCCGCCGCGGAGAAATCGTCGGTTTTGCCGGCCTGATGGGATCAGGCCGGACGGAAATGACAAAAGCCCTGTACGGCATTGACAAACGCGCAGGCGGGACGGTTTGCGTGGAGGGCGCGGAACTGACACCCAACGCGCCCGTGGCGGCGCGGGAGGCGGGAATGGGCCTGGTGGTTGAAAACAGGCGCGAAGGCGGCGTATTCCCCACCATGAGCGTGAAAGCCAATATCACGGTCGTTTCACTGCGCCAACTTGCCAAGGGGCTTCACATCCGAAAAAAAGAGGAAGCCGCCCAGGCCGGCAGGATGATCGACCGGTTCCGGATCCGGACGCCTTCCATGGAGCAATTGATTTCGAAGCTTTCCGGCGGAAACCAGCAGAAAGTGCTGCTGGCGCGCTGGCTGACCAAGCAGAACCTAAAGGTGCTTGTGATTGACGAGCCGACGCGCGGCATCGACGTGGGCGCAAAGGCGGAAATCTATACCCTGATGGATCAGCTGGCGAGATCAGGTTTGGCGATCGTCATGGTATCATCCGAACTGCCCGAAATCATCGGCATGTCGGATCGCGTCTATGTCATGAAGAGCGGCCAAATATCAGGAGAATGTTCCCGCGAACAGGCAACGGAGGCGTTCATCCTGGAAAAAGCGATACAGTAATGATCGGAGGACTGTTTTTGTGAAGAAGGATTTTGCCAGGCTGCGCGCCTTGGGCCGCCAAGTCGCGGAAATTGCTCATCTGCCGGTACAGCTTGAAAAAAAGCGGCTGTGGGCGGCCAATAACGACCTTCATCCGATACGGCCGAC
>WRHG01000092.1 GCA_009783365.1 Clostridia bacterium
CAGACATCCCGATAGCCGCAATAATCGCAGGCGGTTTTGGAACCATCCTGTACGGGGGCAATCGCGGTTTCCCCGTTAAAAATTCCCTGGGCAAGCCTTGCCGCCACATCCCGCGCATGGCGGAGCAGCGCCTGCATCTGTGATAGTTCGAGGGCCTTGGCGCCTGACTTAATTCCGCCGGACTTGTTCAGCATGATGGGCAAAGCGATTGGCAAGTCCCCTTCGTTCATGGCAGTCAAAATTTCCACATCCGCCAGCGCGATGCCTCTCAGCAGCAGCAACTCCCGCAGCTTTTCCTCCGCCAGCGCCTTGATGTCCTCGTCGCTTTCCACAAGGGGATCCGCCACATAAAAATAAAAGGCACCGGCCGGCAATGCGTTAGGTATCGCCGCAACGCACGCGTCCAGGTAGAGAAGGAGCTGCAACTGCAGCCCCCACCAGGTACGGGCCGTGTCCAGATCATAGCGGCCGCTTTTGTAGTCAATAACGCGCAGGTAAGTTGCCTCGCCATGGATATAATAGTCGATGCGATCAATTTTTCCCCGGAGCATGATCTGCCGGCCGTCGGGCAGCGTCAGTACAATTGGAGGCATCCCGCCCGGATAACCAAAAGCCGCTTCGGTTTGAGACAGTGTAAAGCGCCCGGCCTTTAAGTGTCGGGTGATGGTTACCGCGGCTCTGCGGAGGGTTTGCCGTGCCCTTGCAAAGGCCGCCTGGCTCATGGCGCCATCCCCCATTGGGCCTTGCATCAGATCATCAATCAGCGGTAAAACAGCTTCGTCTGCCAAAGCCGCCGCTTCATCGTCCGCGATATGAGGAAAAGAGGTGCGGCAGCCGGCAAGCTCCGCAAAGTGATGGAGACCTGCGTGATAGAAATTTCCCATGTCGAGGGGCGCCGCCTTCCAGGGCGTAGCCGTCTGGGGACGTAAGCCATATTGGACAAAGTGCTTGAATGCGCATTGGGAGAATTCCTCCAGCCTGCTGACTGAAAGCGCTTGATCGCCAAACAAAGCGCTGGCGGTCCTGACCGGCAATGGGCGGGCTTGGGGATGGTGGTTGGCCGCGCGGAGCAAGCACATGGCGCTTTCTGCCGTACTTGCATCAGCCAGAAGATCTTGTAACCGTACCTGCCAGCGTTCGGGCAAGGAGCCGGAATCTCGGTCGCCATCCATATACGCCCGTAGCAGAAGGCCCAGTTCCGCCAGCGCCTGTGCAGGGGTATAGGGCAACTCCTGCCAAGGGACGGGGCTTTGCGGCAGGTGGCTTAGTATTTTTTTTTGCAGGGTGCCTAGCAGGGACAAGGGCCGCAGCGCAGCGCCCATGGGATCTGTTTTTGAATGGCTGAGGAAGAGCCAGCGGCTGGGAAGGGTCATGGCCCTCTTGAGATCTAACCGGGCAAAGGTCGCCCGGCTTTCGTCCGTTATGCCAAGGTATGCGCCGGTTTGATTTTCTGTTAGCGTCCTTTCCTCCTTGGTAAGCAGGCTTTCCGTGGAGCGGGTCAGTACGCCGTCGTTGAGGCCTAGGATGAATACGGCCTCCATCTCTCCGGACAGATAATGGCCCAGTGTGCCCACATGCAGCATATGGGATGTAGGGGGAAGGGACGCCAGGGATACGACGCCAAAGCCGCATTCCAAACGGTCTGCGATGTGTTTGAGGGGAATGCGCGCGCCTCCTTGCAGCATATAAAGCTGATCAAGAATGGTTAGCACCGTTTCCCATATCTGGCTGTTCTGATTGGCGCGAGCCAGCAACTGGTTCTGAAGCAGAGCCTGTTCCTCCCGCTTCAGTCCTTCATATACGCCTGCGTCTTGTAAAAGGCCGAAGACCGCCGCCAGCGAAGCGCGGGCATCCCTGGCGTCAACCAGGGCTCCCCGCGCCCTTTGCAGGGGTTCCATAAGCCGGAGGCGTAGCGCCTCACAAGTCGCGCAATGCTCTTCGGGACCCTTGATGAAAGGCTTCGCCCAGCGGGCACGATCAATACCATAGGAAACGGCGTAATTCCGAAGCGTGCACGACTCCTCAAAGGAAAGGGGCGCATAGCCGCTGAAAAGCATTCCCGTTATATCGTCATTGCGGTATCCTTCCGCCATCGCCCTAAGGGCGTACAGCAGATACCGCACCAGCCCGTGGGAAGCGGCGGGCAGCTTTTGATCCGAATGAAAGGGCAGGCCAGCGTCTCGTAATGATGCGCTGACCGCAAAGGCGTAACCGCTTTGATTGGGATATAGGAGCGCGATTCGATCCAAATCCACGCCTTTTTCAATAATGAGCCAGTGGATTTGCCGCGCTGCCGCCACAGCTTCTTCAAAAGGGCTTTGGTGCTGGGCCAGAAATATGTTTTCGTGCGACGGATGAAAGAGGAGCTGGGGATGGGCGTAAAGGTGCTGATCCAAGTGGCGGATAACCGGCTCGGCAGGCAGCGGGATGGGAAGCAAGGGGTGAAGTTTGGGCGCTAATCCCTGCGCTTTCAACCGATCCATAAAGGAGGAGACGCTTTTACGAATGGGTATGTATAGCTCCCCGTCGGGCGCGTTTTCCCCATCGCAAACCAGCGCCACCGTAAGCGCATCACATAAGCCCGCCATGGCGCAGAGCAGAGCCATGAGGGGATGGGGCAGCGTGTCAAAGCCATAAACAAACACATGCTGGCCCCTGAGCAGTCCGCTTTGGGGGAGGCGAGAAGCCACGTAGCGCAGGCGATCTTCGTCGTCGCTGAAACGGTCACTGAGAACCTGCTGATAAGCTTCGTACAATGTGGCGATGTCCCGCAGCTTTTCACCTCCTTCCGTCATAGAAGCGGCGTATTCCGACAGGCGTTCAGGCGTAAGGCCCCCCTGTTTCATATCGGCCACCAGGGAGCCCAGCTTTTGGATAAAACCTTGCCGACGGACGGAGGAATGATAGTAACATAGCTTTTCCGCGCATCGCTCCAGCGCCTGGCTGATTGCCATCTGGCGGCCGGGAGCGGCCAGCGGTTCCCCCTGGAGGCGGCCTGTGGCAGCCAAAACCCGTTCGCCCAGGCGGGAGGGAGAAAGCACCTGGATGTTGAAAAAACCTTTCAGTGAAAGACGGACAAGCAGCTCACGCTCCGCTTGAAGGGTAAATTGCTCCGGCACAAGCCATAGGCAGTCAGCTCCTTGCTTGTGCAGGGCGCCGATGGAGTCAACGACGGGAGCAAGCAGACGATGGGAGCGACCGGTCCAGATTTGAATGTCAGGCATGGCGGACCTCCCTTCTATGCCATTTGAAAAGCCCGTTCCCTCATGATATCATAAGTGTGAAAAAGCGCAAGAAAGGAAGTTGGACGTGGAAGACATGGACACGATCGCGGGTATTGCCACGGCGCTGGGAGCAGGCGGAGTGGCAATCGTACGCTGCAGCGGCAAGGAGGCGGTAAGGATTTTTGAGAAGGTTTTCGCGTCGAAAGCCTGTCGTCCGCCTTATGAAAGCCATCGCTTGATGGTGGGCAAGCTGATGGATGGCGACCATATAATCGACGAGGTTATGGGCGTGGTCATGGCAGCGCCGCGCAGTTACACCCGTGAGGATGTGTGCGAACTGCATACACACGGTGGGTATGTGGCGGCTGCTCTTGCGCTGAAACTGTTGATACGGCACGGAGCCCGGCCTGCTGAGGCGGGGGAGTTTACCCGCCGGGCCTTTTTGAGCGGGCGGTTGGATCTGGCCCAGGCAGAGGCTGTAATGGGAGTAATATCCGCCCAATCTGCGGCGGCCCTGAAAGTGGAGGAAATCCAGCTCATGGGCGGGCAAAGCCAGTTTGTTAAGGAGGCGCAGCAAGCGTTGCTTGGGCTTCTGGCAGGGTTGGAAGCTCATTTGGATTATCCGGATGAAATCAGTGAAGGCGCGGCTCTGGAAGGCGTCCTGGAGGGGCTGAATCAACTGATTGGCCGGCTGGAGGGGGCCGTTGACGAACGCGGGGCTCGTATCGTGCGGGAAGGCTTGCGGGTGGCCCTCTGCGGAAGGCCGAATGTGGGAAAGAGTACGCTGTTCAACGCTCTTTTGGGCGAGGATAGGGCCATTGTGGCTGATGTCCCCGGCACTACGCGCGATGCGCTGCAGGGAACGTTTTCGCTGGATGGCATTTGCGTTCATCTGACGGACACCGCAGGCCTTAGGGATAGCGAGGATCCGGTGGAACGCATGGGTGTCGAGAGAGCGCGCCAGGCGATTTCGCAGGCGGACGTTGCCCTGTTGCTTGTGGACGGAACCCAGCTTCCGGATGAGAAGGAAATGCTCCGTGCGCCCATGCCTTGTCCATGCGCAATCTTGCTCAATAAGGAGGATTGCCCGCTGTTTTTGAAGGTCAGGGATTTGGAACCGTTGACTGAAAAACGGCCGATTTTACCCATTTCAGCCAAGACAGGACAGGGCATCCGGGAAGTGATGGCTTATTTGCGGGGGTATGTCCTCACGCCGCAGCAGCTCATGCTGACCAATGAGCGCCACATGGCCGTAGCCAGGGAGGTACTGACGCGGCTGGCCCAAGCCAGGGAGTTTTTAGCGGCGGGTCAGCCGATGGATTTTGCTGTAATAGATCTCCATGACGCCCTTTACCTGCTGGGGCGTATTACGGGGGAAAATGTGGATGAAAAGCTGTTGGACGATATCTTTTCACGATTCTGTGTCGGGAAATAGGCGGGTGCTTTCTTCATCTAAGAATGCAGGGGTAAAAGCACTGTCCGCCGCGTCCTTTTGCTGAAAATATCCGGGAAGGCCCAGGAACTGCATATGATTCCTGGCACGCGCGTACTCCCTCGCCGTCAACCGCCGGTTCAGCCCCGGGAACGTGGGATTATTCATGGGGGTATATTGGCGCATCAGGCTTACGGGAGTCCATGCAGGTAAATGGCGGGCAATGGCGTCTAGGATGGATATGCTCTCACTGACCCGAAGGGGAAGTACCAGGTGCCGGATTAAGGTGCCTGTTTGCAGCAGGCTTTTCTCATAAACAGGCGGGCCTGTTTGTTTACACATAGCTGAGATGGCTGCAAGGGCTGTTTCAAAATAATCCGGCGCGCCTGCCAGCAGCCCGGCGGTTTCCGCCGTGGCGTATTTCAAGTCCGGCAAAAAAACGTCCACGTATGAGGCAACGGAACGGACCATCACCACATCTTCATATCCGCTGCTGTTCCACACCACGGGTATGCCTGGCTTGCGCCGGGCCAGCGCTTCTGCAATGGCAGGCACAAAATGGGTGGGGTTTACCAGGTTCAGGTTATGTACCCCCAAATCCTCCACCCGGGCAAAGAGTTCCGATAACTGGCGGATGGACAGCGCGCGGCCTAACCCTTGATGAGCGATAAGCGCGTTTTGGCAGAACACGCAGCCCAGCGGACATCCGCTAAAGAATATGGTTCCGCTTCCTTTTGAGCCGCTGATGCAGGGTTCCTCCCACATATGCGCGGCCGCCCGGGCGACCACGGGAAGCAAACCCATACCACAAACGCCTTTTCCGATTTTCTCATCCCGGAGGGCATCGCAGCGGCGCGGGCAAAGAACACAGCGGGTCATAGGCATTCGACCCTCCTCTTCTTTATCGGAAGACGGCTGGCGCAGCGCCTTCCTATGGGCCGTATCCGCAGCATAGCATAAGGGGAAACTTGGCGCAAGCCAGGCGGCGAAAGGATTTGTGGCGCAAACGCACTGGACACAAGATTTCTTTCGGAAATCCTTGAAAACACTTGTATTTGGGAAATTAATATGGTATACTATTTTTCGTTTACAGCAGATCGCAGGAGTGTACGACCATTTTACCGATTTATTAGTTAGAAAGAAGGGTTTATCGAAAGAGTGGATATTGCTTTCTCTTCAAACCCATAACGTTCGACGGTTACGGAGCGGTCCTCAGCGACATCCCGGTTTATCGGGATTCGCCGGGGGGGTGAGGAGAGCGAAGCAATAATATGCCGCTCTTTTTGATTGCTATGATCCCCATCGTGAGGAAAGCGTTAATTAAGGAGTTTTATGGCAAACAAGCAAAGAAACCGGGGCGTATCCCTCCATGCCGTGGAGCGAATCGCGGAGTCTCTGGCGAGAGAGCAGGAGCTGGAGTTGGTGGAGGTGACGCTGCAAAAGGAAAGCAGGGGAATGGTCCTATGCTTGTTTGCAGACAAGGAAGGCGGCATTACATTGGATGACTGCGAACGCTATCATAAACGCATTCAGCCGTTGTTGGAAGCCGTAGATTATGATATCCTTGAGGTTTCCAGCCCCGGAATCGACCGTGCTATCAAAACGGTGCGGGATTTTGAAAAAAACCGGGACGCGCTGGTGGAAGTCAAGCTATTCGCAGCTGTGAATGGCAGTAAAATTCACCGTGGACGCTTGCGGTTTTTCAGTGAGGATCAGGTAAGCGTCATACAGGAGGATGGCCAGGCGATTGCCTTTCCGCGCAAAACCGTGGCGGTCGTCAAACCGGTAGTTTCCCTGGAAGGGTTGGAAGACCAGGAATGACAATGAGTAAGTATATCAAAAAGGCGGGGCATCAGCGATGAAGGGTACAAGGAAAAACCAATCGGCAAACCAGCAAATGGAGATTATCGAGGCGGTGCGTGCCCTGGCACACGAAAAGGACATCAGCCCGGATATGCTTTTTGGCGCTATTGAGGAGGCTTTAAGAGCCGCATATAAAAAGAATGTTTCCCGGGACAGCACGGCGCCAACCAACCTGTCCGTGTCGTTAAACCGCAACACAGGCGTAGCCCATGTCCTCGCACGCAAAACCATAACGGAGGAGGTGGAGGATCCAACCAATCAAATCACGTTGGCGGAAGCGCTGAAAATCAGGCCGGATTACCGCATGGGAGATATCGCTGAAATTGATGTAACGCCCAGCGGTTTTTTGCGAACCGCCGCGCAAACTGCTAAACAGGTAATTATCCAGCGCATCCGGGAAGCGGAGCAGGGCAAGATTTATGATGAATACTCCGAGAAGGAGAATGAGATTCTCACTGCGATTGTTCAGCGGGTAGAGCCAAAGGCTGTATATGTAGAGTTGGGGCGCACCGAGGGTGTGATGGAGCAAAGCGAGTGGATGCCGGGCGAGGAGTACGATTTTGACGACCACATCAAGGTTTATGTGCTTGAGGTCAACCGCAGCGGCCGGGAGATGATGCGAGGCCCTCAAGTGAGGGTAAGCCGGGTGCATGTTGGCCTGGTAAAGCGCCTGTTTGAAATGGAAGTGCCGGAAATTGCGGCAGG
>WRHG01000093.1 GCA_009783365.1 Clostridia bacterium
GACGTTCCTGAAAGCGGACCAGCCCCAAATGGGCAAAAGCCTGCATACCTACTCGAGCTTGAGGCTAGGTCATTTCCGCCGCCGCCGCCGCCTGTGCCAGGGCGGAAAAAGCGTTACAGCGAAGCTGCCTGTACAGCAGCCGATAAGCCTCATCCCCGGCGTCAACAGACGCGGCAAGGGAAATCAGAGCCTCCGTACGGGAGTATACCCGAACCTGCGCGCGAGGCAGGCGCTGCTGCCACAAAGCTGCCTCAACCGGCCCGAGTTCCCCATCCAGCAGCCATACCTGCCGCCAGCAGCCCGCCTGCGCAGCCAGAATCGGCAACATCAGGACCGTAGGAAAGCAAAGGGGATCTTCTGCAGTGTACCAGACCAGCGCCGCAGGAAGCCACGGGCGGCCTTCGTCTCTTTCATCCATTCCGCGCCCGTCGGCCCGGCCGGGCCGTTCATCTTCCGGGTGCAAAATTTCCAACAGCCGCATGGCGCTGGGTTTGGTCCGCGCCACAAACAACGTGCCCCGGGAAGGATTTTGACAATCCAGCCCTTGGCCGGCATGCATGTGCATATCCATAATTTTTTCGGCGTTACGGGACTTTATTCCTGCATTCTCCTCCATGGTCAGCATTTCCAACAGCGCGTCCACCAACGCCATCTCAAAATCCTGCTCCGGGGCTTCGGCGACGCTTCGCCGGTCCGCTCCCCAGGCTGGACGGAAAGCCTTAACATCGCATTGCAGCGTGGTGATCCCCTGAAAGGTATTGCGGTTCAAGCGATACACCATGTCCACCTGCCGGGGTAAGGCAGCGGCTTCCTTGCCCATCCCGAAGGCGATGCCGTCCATAACTCGCCCTTCCTGCCGCAAGGTAAGCTGTAAATGCGCTCCCAACCTGCCGCAGGCCCTCCGTCGTTCTAACTGCAATCCTTCCGCCAGAAACAGAGGAAACGGGTTCCCCATCCCAAAAGGACCCAATCGGTCGATCTCCCGGAGTACATCCTCGTCGGCTTCCTCAAGGGCCAGGGCCGTATCATATTCCTGGGTGGGGATGAACGCTTTCACCCGCGCTGTTTTTTGCACAGCCCGCTGCATCCGCCCGCAAAACTCCTTATAGCGTTCCGCGTCCAGGGTACATCCGGCAGCTTGTTCATGCCCGCCGTACCGCAGCAAAAGTTCATCGCAGGTTTGCAGGCATTTGTGAATGTTTACGCCGGGAACGCTGCGCAGACTTCCGTGAAGCAAGGATCCCTCTTGGCAGAAAACCCCCGTTGGACAGCCGTAGCGGCTGCAAAGCCGGCTCGCGGCCAGCCCTACTACCCCCATATGCCAGCCCTCGCCCCGGGTCAGAAGCATAGGACACTCCACAAAATCATGAGCTTGCGTCTGAGCCAACGCCTGTTCCAGCACCTCATTTTCCAGCTTCTTGCGATGGGTGTTAAGCCGGTCAAGCTCTGCGGCGATTTCATCGGCTTCCTCCCCATCCGCCGTCATCATGAGCCGAACGCCGCTTAAGGCGTTTCCCAAACGTCCCGCGGCATTCAACCGGGGTCCCAGCTGGTAGCCCAGGGTATCGCTGTCCGCATCAGAGCCGGAGCCGCTAACCTCCAACAAAGCGCGGAAGCCCTGCCGCTTGCGGGCGGAAATCATCGGAAGCCCCAACGCCACGATTACCCTGTTTTCCTCCTGAAGCGGCACGATATCCGCCACCGTGGCCAGGGCAGCCAAATCGATGTATTCCATCGCCTCCCACTGGCCCAGCAGCGCCTGTGCCAGCTTGAAAGCCGTCCCCGCCCCGCATAGCCTGGGGCATGGATATCCGTCCATGAGCGGGGAAAGCACCGCGTCCGCAGGGCACGCCTTAAGGCCGGACTGATGGTGATCCGTCACGATAACGCCCATGCCCAGTTCTTTAGCCAGCTCCACCTCTCTGTCATTGGTGACGCCCAGATCCGCCGTGACCAGCAAGCCGTATACGCCGGCCAACCTTCGAACGGCGGGTTCGTTCAATCCATAACCTTCCTCCCGTAAAGGCGCGTACGGCTCTGCCTGGACGCCGAACCGGCGCAAGGCAAGGCAAAGCAGCGCGTTGGCGCAGATACCGTCCACATCGTAATCCCCATAAATCACCGTGGGAATGCGCTTATCACGCGCGTCCTTAAGCATCTTCACAGCACGAGACATGTGATGGATGAGGAAAGGGTCGTGCAACTGGTCTTGGCATGGATTCAGGAACCGGTCCGCCTCCTGGCGGCTCCGGATTCCACGGGCGGCTAACAGCTGTGCCGACACTTTTCCATAGGGTTTCAGCGCCGGCAGTATCTCCCGGGAAGGTTCAATGCCGCCGCGAGGGACGAAGCGAAGCATAGTTTGATCTCCTTATCGCAGAGCGGTCACCCTGCGCACATTTCCGCTTTGGGCCGGGTTCTTTTTCAAACACAGCACAGGTTCGCTACTCCTCATCAGGAATGAGAATCCCCAATCGGGACGCCAACTCCTCCGCGCGACCCGCAGCGTCGCTAAAACCACTTAACGCAAGAAAAGATTCATACGCCTCCTGAAACTGTCCGTCCCGCTCCTGGGCTTCCGCCTCGTCATATCTCAGCTGCCGCAGGCGTTCCACACAATCCCCCGCATGGATTCTGCTGCTTTGATAATCGCCAAGGATGGTAAAAAAGGTTAAGGCGTTCTGAAAATCCTCGGTAATGCCTGGGCGGAGATCACCGGGATCTTCCATTGATGTAACAGCCTCCACCTTGATTTGCATGGCGCGGGTGTAGATTTGGTATTGCAGATCAGCCAGCCGGTCGTCGGCATCGGCATATCCTGCCGCCAGTGGGTAGGCATACAGGCAAGATTCATAATCCGCGGCGCCTTCCGCGGCGCGCCCCAGGCAGTAGTGATAGGCCTGAGGAGCGTTTTCAAACGCCCCAAGGGACCCAAATAACGCCGCCGCCGCCGCAAAGTGCCCCGCCTGCTGCAGCCCGTAGGCGCGGCAAATGTCATACCGGGCTTTCCCGTACATGAAGGCTTGGGATTTCTCAAAATAGGGCTCCGCCCCGATGTAGTCCTCTTTTTCAAACAATACAAGGCCCGTCGAATACGCCGCGTATGTGGGGGCCTGCTGGTAGTCGCCCAACCGGTCAAAAGCGGCGGCGGCGGCTTCAAAATCTCCGCTGGCGAAGAGGTCTACAGCCTTTTGATAAGCTACGTCCCGGCTTCCTGAACAAGCGGTCAATACCATTGCGCAGCAAAGCAGCGGGATGACCGCCCACATTCTAAACCGGCGGAACGGCATACAGCATGCCCCCTCTCATGGAAGAATGGCGCAGACGGCGAGGCAAGGGCGTTTGGCCTAGGACGAAAAGTCTTCCCGCAAAATGGCGTACAGCTCCACATCCGCATAGCGGCCCTTATTGTAAATACGCTGCCGCAAATGGCCTTCATGCCTCATACCCACATGGGCCATCACCCGCCCGCTGGCAGGGTTGTCGCTTTCGTGCTGAGCCTCTATGCGGTTTAGATGCAGCGTTTCAAACCCGAACTGGAGCACCGCCCGGAGGGCCTCGCTCATGATCCCCTGGTTCCAGTAGGCCCTGCCCAGGCTGTACCCGATTTCAGCCGAGCGGTTCTCCTGATGGTACCACATAAAACCGATGGTGCCGATGACCCTGCTGTCCCGGGCCAATTCAATCACAAAGGAACCGGGTTGCCCGCTGCGGTATTGCTTGAGCAAAAAGCGGATATGCGCACGGGTCTGATGGATACTCTTGTGGGCGTCCCACAGCACATAGCGGGCCACCTCCGGGTCCCGGGAGTAGTCAAAGAGATCCTGAGCGTCGCTCATGCGCGCGGGGCGGATGCGGAGCCTGGCGGTAAACAGGGTAGGGAGGTGATAAAAAGCTTCTTGAAATGTATACATGCTCAAGCGATATCCTTTGCAGTCCAACATGAAAATCAATTCTGCATGAACGGGAAGCAAGCGGCGATGCCAATCGTTACATATCTGTGGGACCGGGAGATTCCTCCCGGCAGGCTTGCAGGCGGTCCCTGGCCAGAAGAAGCGCCAAAGCGGTTTTCCCATCGGTGATTTCGCCGCCGCAAACCTTGCCTACAGCCTCATGAAGGGGCATTTTCACCGCATCCACAAACTCATCCGCGTCCAAATGGGTTTGGCAAGGGGTTAGCCCTGTGGCCAGGTAGAGATACAACCTTTCGGTGCTGTACCCGGGGGTTGGGAGGATGGTTGTGAGCCATTCCACATGCCGGGCGCGAAGTCCCGCCTCTTCCTCCAGTTCCCTCCTTGCTGCCAGCAAAGGGTCTTCATCAGGACTGTCCAGCTTCCCGGCGGGGATTTCCAGTGTCATCAGATCCGGCGCCACCCGGTGCTGGCGCACCAGGGTGACCACGCCGTCTTCATCCACGGGCACCGCGGCGGCCCCGCCGGGGTGGCGCACAATTTCCCGGAGGGATGTCCCGCCGCCGGGAAGCGCTACATCCCGGCGGATCACATCAATCAGCGAACCGCGAAAAACCACTTCGTCACGAAGAGGCGTCTCACGCAGTCCGGAAAAGTCAGCCATGAATCATCGTCTCCTTCGGAAAGGTAATGGATTCTATATTCGCGATACTCCGTCCAAGTCCCTTGTCGGCGAGGAAGTTTGCCCTGGATAGCCTGGCGGCGGGACGGAAATTCTTGTAACATATATCAACGGAGGGTTGGCTTCCTTGACATCCATTTGCGGTGCCTATACAATGAGGGCGTACATACGGTTCATGAGGGGTGCGCGGCCGCGCGCTATCGATAAAGGAGGAATGGATATGAAAATTCCTGTTTCCAACATCATTCGCCGCATGGCCGTGTGGGCGATGATCCTGCTGCTGACGGCGGCGCAGGCAGCGCCCATAGCAGCTCTGGCCGCAGGGGATGTGGCAGGTATGCCTACGATCATGCTCCGATACCAGGTATCCGATGAAGAATACCGCACCATCCCGGTCACAGCCTCCTTGAACGGAGGATTCCCGGTGTACTGGGCAACGCTGCCCCGCGAGGCATTTGGATTCTCCATGATGATGGAGATACAACCCGCGCCGGGAGTTGAGTATACCTACACGCCCGCCTCCAACGAATCCGTGATGGCGGAGGACGCGGCAGATTTTGCAGGCGCAAGTATCCCCATCACGGCTTATGACGACGGATATCAGCGGGCGGTATACCCGCTGTACCTTTCCAGCCAGCCAATGCCTGTCGAGCAGATTCCCGAAGAACCTCCCGCCCCCAGTCCTGCCAATGTGTACATCAGCTATGTGGACGGTTTGGGCGTTGAATTTTATAGCGAGCAGCAGCTATGTTTTCACGGCCAGGAGAATGTGGTATCGGTGAACGGGGCGATGATCCCCCAGGGGTATACGTTAATCGGGGAGCCGAACCAATATGTCACGGTGGACGAGGATGGCGCCGCCTATCCCCCGGTCGTGTATTTCGAGTTTATGGAAATTCAGGAGCCGCCTCAGGAGACAGAACCGCCTCAGGAGACAGAACCGCCTCAGGAGACAGAACCGCCTCAGGATACAGAGCCGCCCCAGGAGACAGAACCGCCCCAGGAGACAGAACCGCCCCAGGAGACAGAGCCTGAACCGGTGACCATCACCCCGGTTGGGCGCTACGGCGTCACCACAACCGTTGTGAACTTCCGCACGGAACCCAGCAGAGACAGCAAAAGAGCTTTCATGGATGTACGGAGCGGCGAATATGTATGGGTCATCGGCGCGCTGAACACCAACGGAGACGACTGGTATCATATCAGCTATAACAATACGGAATGCTATGTGGTTGCGGAATATGTGAACGTTTTAAGCCAGGCGGACAGCGATGCGTACAACTATGCCCAGCCCACCGCCGTGCCCGGCACGGAGACGGAGCCTCCTCCCGATACGCCCGCCCCCACGGATACGCCGGCTCCCACGGATACGCCCGCCCCCATGGATACGCCCGCTCCCCCGGATACGCCGGCCCCCACCGATCCGCCGGAGCCTGCCGATCAGCCGGAAACTGCCAAACCCGGCAAAAAAGCTGCCCGAGGCGACGGGCTTAACAAAAATAAAAAAATGCTGATTATTGTTGCCGCCATTATTGCGGCACTCCTGGCCATCGGCGGCTTGGCGGCGTTCTTCATGCTCTCCGGCTCCAAAGAATCCAAAGAAGGGGCCGCGACCGCGACTACCAGGACCACCATATGCGACCTGGAGTTAGAAGGCCCCCCATTAAAAATGGCTCGTGAATTTTTGTCCGGCCAGGCGGATGCGCCCACCGGCATGTGTCTGGCCCGGGAATTCCGCACCAGGGAAAACGGGCTGGATGCGGTTTTCCTGCTTCTGGAGGATGCCGCCGGCAAAGGGAACGCCCAGGCCATGTTTGAACTGGCTGTATTCTATGACCCCTTGGATACCGCTTCCACAGGCACAATTCAGAAGGATCCGTATATGGCCTGGGAATGGTATTCCAGGGCAGCCGCCGCCGGAGAAGCGAAGGCGGCGGACAAACTTTCCGCCCTGCGCGCTTGGGCGGAAGAAGAGGCGGCCAAAGGCTCCGCGGTCGCCAGAGATATCTTGAACAGGCAATAGGGGAAATTTATGGGCATGAGATATACCGCGATCTCGCTGGCTGTGCTGTTTGGAATTTTATCGCTGTGCCCCATGCCGCCGGCCAACGCGGCCGAAAACCGCACGCCGCTGTTGCAGCCGGGGAAAAAGACACTTTATCAGCGCGTCATTTCCCATCCGGGCGCAAAGCTGTTGGATGCCCCAAACGCCGCAGCCAAAGTTTTGCGGGATCCTCTCAAGACATTTTCCGTTTTATATGTTTTCGGGCAAAAAGACGGTTTTGCCGAAGTCGGCGGAAGCAGCACCGAGGCCCAAGGATGGGTGGAGACAGGCTCGCTTACCGAGTGGCCCCAGGCCCTGACACTACTTTTTTCCGACCGCACGGGACGTTCCCCCGTTCTTTTTTTCAAGAATGAAAATACGCTGAATGAGTTGTGCCAAGCGGACGACATGCGGGCCCGCCTGCAAAATATCCATAGCGCCATTCAAAAGAAAGAAACGGGCGGCGCTGTATCCGGGGACCTCCCCGTTGTGGCCGCGGAACCATCGGATAATTTGGGCGCCGTTGCCAGGCAGCGGTTTTACCTGATGCCCATACA
>WRHG01000094.1 GCA_009783365.1 Clostridia bacterium
CCCACCAACATCACAGGCGAGGCGGCGCTGGCGTTCTATGCGTCCGACTTTGAGGTCTACAAAAACCTCGTCGAGGAACTGGGGATCACCGCGAACTGATCCCTTTGGCTGTGACTGCCTGCCCGGCGGCCGCCTATAGGCTGCCGGGCATCGCGGTTTTTTTACGTAAACGGAAGGGTGAGGTACTGTGCCCAAGCTCATTGGTCAAATCATTGTAACCGCCGTCAGCATGTTACTTGAAGCCGGTTTATATATCGCCAGCCTGGACATCCCGCCGGCGTCGGGCGGCTTTCCGCAGGCGCTTCTCTATCTGGCCATGGCGCTCAGCACGGGGCATCTCATCATGTGCCTCGTCAAGCTCAAAAAGGAAGGGCCCGGCCCTAAGGAAAGCGCGGCTGTCCCCGGCGCCGGTTTACAGGTTATCGTGCTCTGCGCCATGGTGTGCGCCTACCTCCTGTTAATGCAGGTGTTCGGTTACGCCATTATGACCGTCCTGTTCGTACTGGGCTGCCTGCTGTACCTGGGCATGCGCAACGTGTGGGTTCTGGCGCTGCTGCCTTTGGGCGTAACCGGGTTTACTTATTACCTGTTTAACGAAGTGCTTTATGTATTCTTGCCCAGGGGCTTTTGGCAATAAGGGGGAGTAGGATTGTTTGAGTTTATTCTGGCGGGTTTCGCGAACTGCTTGACGCCGATCAATCTCTTAATATCCGCGGGCGGCTTGTTCATCGGCATCATCTTCGGCGCGCTGCCGGGCTTTTCCGCGACCATGGCGGTGTCGGTATTCGTGCCCTTTTCCTTTTGGTTCCCCCCGGCCACGGCGCTTCTTTTGCTGAGCGGGCTGTTTTGCGGGGCCATATACGGCGGTTCCATCACAGCGGTGCTGCTGGGCATCCCCGGCACCCCCGCCTCCGTGCCCACTACCTTTGACGGGGTCAAAATGGTGAAGCGGGGGGAAGCGGGGCGCGCCCTTGGCATAGTTACCTACGCGTCGGCCGCCGGCGGGTTCTTAAGCTCCATCGCCCTGATGTTCGGCGCGCCTATGCTGGCCATGGTAGCCATGAAGGTGGGCCCTCCCGAGCAGTTCGCCCTTACCGTGTTTGGCCTGAGCGTTGTGTGCATCCTCACCAGCGGAAACATGCTCAGGGGGCTTCTTGTAGGCGTTTTCAGCCTGATCCTGGGCTGCGTGGGGCAGGACCCCATCCACGCCTATCCGCGCTTTACCTTCGGCAACTTCGAGATCATCACCGGGCTTCCGCTCATTCCCATCCTCATCGGCGCGTTCTGCCTGCCGGAGGTCTTTAAAATGCTGGAGGAAGGCGTAAAGAAGAAATCGGTGGTGGACGCGAAAATAAACCGCCTTTTCATCACCCTGAAGGACCTCAAGGCCACCTTTACCAACTGCATCCGGTCCGCGCTGATCGGCATCGGCATCGGCATCATCCCGGCGGCCGGGCCGGACATTGCCGCTTTTATCTCGTACAACCAAGCCGCTAATTCCTCAAAGGATCCCGCTTCATTCGGCAAGGGCAATCCACAGGGGATCGTCGCGGCGGAAGCCGCCAACAACGGCGCCACCGGCGGTTCGCTCATTCCGCTGCTGACTCTGGGCATTCCCGGCAGCGCCCCGGCGGCGCTGTACCTGGGCGCGCTTTACATCCACGGCCTGCGGCCCGGCGGACAGCTGTTCACCGTCAACGCTCCCATCGTGTATACCCTGCTGGCGGGTTTCTGCGTCATCAACATCCTCATGTACTTTATCGGGCTGCTCTTTTGCAGGATCTCCGCCCGGGTGGTCACCGTGTCGCGCATGGTCCTGGCGCCCTGCATCATCATCCTCACGGTGGTGGGCGCGTACGCCAACCAACGGAGCCTTTTGGACGTTTGGATCATGTTCATAGCCGGGGTGATCGCCTTCATCCTGGGCAAATATGACTTTCCCGTATCTCCCATCGCCCTGGGCCTTATTTTGGGACCCCTGATGGAACAAACCTTCGGGCAGTCCATGATCATGTTCAGAAGCAATGCGTGGCTTTTCGCCACCCGCCCCTTGGCGCTGCTGTTTTTCGCCATGGCCGCCTTCTCGCTGATGTGGCCCACCATCTCCAAGAAATTCATGAAAAAGAGGAAGCAAAAACAGGCGCCGTCCGGTTGATGGCAAACGGCTCAATAGGCGCGGCAATGAGTGTCTTATTTATACCGCCTCACAACGATGGAGGTGTTTGATTGCTTGGCAGCATCGCCACGGAAATCGCCAGCCTCTTCCTCCTGATTGGGGCCAGCGTCTTCTGCAAAAAAAAAGGCCTGATCACCGACGATATGGAGCGCCGCGTATCGGATTTTGTGATCTATGTTTCCATCCCGGCGACGCTCATCCTCTCCATCAACGGCATGGATACCGGCGATGGCCGCGCGTTTTGGACAAAGCTGCCGCTGATGGTTGGCGCGGCTTATTTGTTTACCATCGTATTCACACTTGTGTTCTCGTTTTTTTTGCGTTGCGGCAAGGCGGAGAAGAGAACGCTGGGCTTTATGATGATCTTCAACAATGTGGGGAATATCGCCTTGCCCGTTGCGGGAGCGATGTTCGGAAACGAAGGGCTGTTGTACGCCACCGTTTTTATGCTGTTTTTCAATATCATCGTATGGACGCTGGGGATCGCGATCCTCAGCAGGGGCGCGGTGCGTTTTTCACCCCGGATGTTTCTCTCTCCGGCGCTTTTGTCCATCGTGGCGGGGTTCGTCATCTATCTTTCGCCCTTCAGCCTGCCCGGCTTTCTCCATTTAACGCTGTCCCGGCTAAGCGGTATGCTGTCCCCGATGGCGATGCTTATTATCGGCTGCGCGCTGGCCTCGCTGAATCCGCGGAAAATCCTGCGCAACCGGTTGATTTGGCGGTTCGTTCTGGTCAAGCAGCTCGTTCTTCCGATGGTTTTTTTCCTGTTAGCGCGCCTGGTCGTGTCCGACTGGCGCGCCGTTGCCATTACAACACTTCTGGTGGCGATGCCGTCGGCGGTCAGCATGGTGCCCGTCGTCAAAAAATATGGGGCGGACAGCGCCCTGGCGGCACAGGCTGTGGTGGCGACGACCGTTGTCGCTCTGCCTGCAATACCGGTTTTAATGTGGCTGATGAGCCTTTAGCTTAGTGAAAGGAGTGGACGCAATCATGAGAATAGCGGTCGGCGGCGTTCGCGCCTTGGCGGCGCAGGCAAACCCCGAGATGGGAAGCCGCCGGTACCGTCCAATATCAAGATACCCGCCGGAGAATCATTCCGTATCAGCGACTCCAACAGCCTGTGCCGATTCTACGTTTTCGGCGAAATGAAAGGATGTGCCCGCCGTGTACACACACGTTGGCGATACCTACGGACGTCATATTGTGATGCAGTTAACCAAGGGAGAATTGATCCAGGAGAGCATCGAAAAGGAGCTGGAACGGCTGGGTATCCGCTGCGGCATCGTCGTTTCAGGCGTCGGTTCGGCCCGCAAGGTGGTGTATCATCGCATTGAAAGCCTGGCCGATGACCCTGAAAACACGTACATCACCGTGGAAGAACCCCTGGAGATCGGCGCGATGCAGGGTGTAATTGTGGATGGAAAACCGCACATCCATATTACATGCTGTTATGGAGACCATACCTTTGCCGGGCATTTGGAGCCGGGCAGCGAAACCCAGTACCTTGTGGAGCTGAGCATCATCGAACTCAAAGGTCATGATCTTGTACGCAAGACGGACGCTTTCGGCATATCCTATATCGATGCGCGCTAACATACGGTATGGCTGCGTCGTCATGCCGGAGGATTACGCGCTGGCCGCGCAGGCGGGATTTGATTATGTTGAACTGTCCGGGCGCGCGGTTTGCGCCATGGAGCCGGCGGCGTTTGACACGCTGCGGCGCGAGGTGGCCGGCGGCCCGCTGCCATGTTACGGGTTCAACGCTTACTGTCCGCCGGAGGTGCGCATCGCCGGGCCGGGATTCTCGCCTGAAGCGGCGAGAGACTATGCGCTGCGTTCCGCAGAGCGCGCCGCGGCCCTGGATGTGCGCAAGGTGGGCATAGGTTCGCCCCTTTCCCGGAATTTACCGCCGGATTACGACCCTTTGGCAGCCTGGGACCAAGCTGTGGTTTTTTTTGACCTGACCGCAAGGGTGTTCTCTGAAATCGGCGTCACCGTATGTGTAGAAGCGCTGGGCCCCTGCTACTGCAATTTTATCAATTACCTGGCTGAAGCCCAGCGCCTGATCCACCTGGTCGATCTGTCGAATCTCCGGCTGGTACTTGATTTTTACAATATGGAGCACGCCGGCGAAGCCGACATTCCGCTGGAGCCCTTTGCGGGTGATATTGCCCACGCCCATATCTCCGACGATGCGGGAGATCCGTATAAACGCTGGTTCCTGCGCCCGGAAAAGCGTCCGATCCACCTCGCGCGCTTACGGCGCCTGTACCGCGCCGGATATGCCGGCGCGGTGACAGCGGAAATCGATTTGCGCATGAACCTCGGCGAAGCCGAGCAAACCCTGGCGTTGTTCAGGGCGTCCAATCAGTAAGAACAGCAAGTAGAAGGAGGGATTTACCATGGCGAAAGCGCAACGGAAAATCGTGGTTTCCGCGGCGGTAACCGGCGGAGTTCACGTACCGTCCATGTCCAAGTACCTGCCCAAAACACCGGATCAGATCATCGATGACGCGGTTGGCGCGGCAAAAGCCGGCGCAGCCATCGTGCATGTTCACGCGCGCCTGGAGGACGGCTGTCCTACGGCGGATTATGATACCTTTGAACACATTCTTTCCGGGATCAAAAAGCGCAGCGATGTGGTGATCGGCATCACAACGGGCGGCGCTCAAGGTATGACCGTGGAGGAGCGCTTTGCGGTGATTCCGCGCTTTAGCCCGGAAATGGCGTCAGCCAACGGCGGCTCTATCAACTTCTGCCTTACGCGCATGATGGACGGCATTGAAACCTACGATCATGATTGGGAGAAGCCCTTTATTGAGCGCACCTATGACAATGTGTTTAAAAACACATTCCGGGATATCGAATACTGTATCAACATGATGAACAGCTGCGGTACGCTCCCGGAATACGAATTGTTTGATTACGGACAGATCGCCAACCTTGCGTATTTTGTAAAAAAAGGCATCGTACGCAAGCCGATATATCTCCAATTTGTTCCCGGCATCATGGGCGGTATGCCCATCAGCAATGAAGGAATGATGTTTATCATCGCGCAGGCTCAAAAACTGTTGGGGTCCGATATTCAATATTGCACTGTAGCCCCCGGCCGCCGCATGTTCCGCCTGGCCGCCATGATGGCGCTCCAGGGCGGCAATGTGCGCGTGGGCATGGAAGACGGCCTGTACATCAAACCCAACGGCGAGCTTGCGCAAAGCAGCGGACAGCAGGTGGAGAAAATCGTGCGTATTCTTGAGGCGCTGGATTTTGAGATCGCCCATCCCAACGACGCGCGGGAGCAACTGTCGCTCAAGGGGAAAGAGAAAGTAAATTTTTAGAACGGAGAAAGCGTCCAATGTTTCAAGATACTGTTATCGTATCGACAGCGCGTACCGCAGTGGGCAACTTTGGGGGCTCGCTGAAAGACAAGAGCGCCGTCGAACTGGGAAGAGTCGTGGTGAAGGCGGCGCTGGACCGCGCAGGCCTGTCCGGCGCCGAAGTCGACGAGGTGATTTTTGGTTGTGTAGGTCAATATGGGCTGAACGCCTTCTTAGCGCGGCTGGCGAGCCTGCAGGCAGGCGTAACGGAGAATGCGTCGGCTCAAACCGTTAATCGCATGTGCGCCTCCGGACTGCAAGCCGTGGTTACCGCGTCCGCGCTGGTCCAAAGCGGCGACGCGGAGGTTGTGGTATGCGGCGGCGCGGAAAGTATGTCCAACTACCCCTTCACGCTGCAGGACGCGCGCTGGGGCATGCGCATGGGCGTAGGGGAACGGTCGATTCTGGACAGCTTAACCGTTGCGCTATGTGAGCCAACCACCGGGGAAAAGGTACATATCGGTATCACGGCGGAGAATATCGCGGCCAAGTACGGCCTGTCACGTCAAGACTTGGATGCATATGCGCTGGAGAGCCAAGCGCGGGCAAAAGCCGCCATTGAACAGGGAAAATTTCGGGACGAGATTGTGCCAATTGAGATTAAAAGCCGCAAGGAGACCACGATATTTGATACGGACGAGTTCCCGCGCGATACGACGATGGACCAGCTGGCTAAGCTAAAGCCATTCGTTCAATCCGACGGAGTGGTAACCGCAGGTAACGCGTCCGGCATCAATGACGGCGGGGCCGCGTTGGTGGTCATGGCGCGAAAAAAAGCGGAAACCTTATGTTGCGCGCCAATTGCACGAGTGGTAGACTACGCTTGTGCCGGTGTGGATCCGAAGTATATGGGAATGGGCCCGGTCAATGCCACGCGCAAGCTGCTCCGTAAACTGGGAATGCCCTTGCAGGATATCGGCCTGGTCGAGCTCAACGAAGCCTTCGCCGCCCAGGCGGTAGCCTGTATCCGGGAGATCGGCCTCGATCCGGCCATTGTCAACGTGAACGGTTCCGGCATTTCGCTGGGGCATCCCATTGGCGCTACCGGAGCGATCATCGCTATTAAGCTGATCCAAGAGATGCGGCGGCGCACCGTGCGCTATGGGCTGGCAACGCTGTGTGTCGGCGGCGGACAAGGCATGAGCGTGCTGTTTGAGGCGCTCTGACCACCCATTTTAGCAGCGAAACCAAATGAGGAGGAGGAGGCGCATGAACGAGCGGACACTTGATAAACGGACTTCGCTGGACGCTTACCCGCCCTATAACACGGAGGCGGTGAGCGCACGCTTGCGCGCCGCATTGGAAACCTTTGACCGGAAAATCGTGGTGCTGGATGACGACCCCACGGGCGTTCAAACCGTGCATGACATCCATGTGTATACCGATTGGTCGATGGACAGTGTGCGCAGCGGGTTCGACGAAGAAAAGCGTATCTTTTTTCTGTTAACCAATTCCCGCGGACTCAGCGCCGAGCGCACCAAGCGGGTACATGCCGACATTGCCCATACCGTTGCGGAGGTTTCACGGCAGCGCCGCCGCAGCTTTTTGCTGATTTCCCG
>WRHG01000095.1 GCA_009783365.1 Clostridia bacterium
CGTGGCAATCTGACGTAATGGTCACCTTACCGCCCATCTCCAGCCAAGCTCCCAGCAATTCCCGGGTAGGATAGGGTTCATCCATGACACCCTTGGCCATGCCACCGGTATTGACCTCCAGAACTCCCGTGAAGGAATCGATCGATTCCAGCGCCGCCAGCGCGGCTTTGCGATATGCCGGAGTGCAAAAAAGTTCTGCAAGAAGGTTTTGCCTGCGCACCAGGTCAAAGTGTCCGATAATCTGCGGCTGATCCCTGCGCAGCATGCTCACATGGGCGTCATAATAAGCATGGACCATGGCCATCCAATCCCCCCGAAATGCTTCCGATACATAGATTTTAAGCAGGTTGAAATTGCCGTCGACAGCCACGGGTTCACCATGGAAGTCCCTCGTCAGATAATGGGTGGAGCCTACAATAAAATCAAAATGCTTTTTGTTATACGTCTTCTGCGTCTCGTCCACCATGGCGTCCTGCTCTAAGCCAATCCACAGACGCGGGCTTTTCCCTTCATCCTGATGCTTCGCTTGCATTGCACGAAGCGTATTCTCATATCGGCGCTGTTTCCCATGCCCCATACAATAGGCAAAATCAAACCCCTGTTCGCCATGATCGGAGAAGCCCAAGCTGATAAACCCCAGCTGTTTGGCGGCAGCCAGCATCTCATCCGGCGCGCATCTGCCGTCACAAAATAGAGTGTGGGTATGTGCATTGGAAAGGAACCTCGTCACCTTATCATTCCGTCCCACGTCGATTCCTCCGTTGTCACATGGAATGGGCGCTGCCGCGGATACCACTTCCTTCTCCAAAGCAATCCCCGAATCCTTTTTAGAGACATTCGGCATTCCGCCATAGGAAGGGTTTTCAAAACCGTCCTTCAGCCGTTGGCGGCGTGGACGGAACAAGCAAAACAGCATTACCGGGCTGAAAGCGGGGAAAAAACCAGTTGCATTTTAGCTGCCGATCTGTTATTATTTTCACGAACTTTGCAGCGCCGCAAAGTAGCTCACTTCATTATAACAGCCATCATTGTGGAAAAGGATCATTGAACACACACAGTTCAATTGTAGAATCTTACAAAAGGAGGGTCATGATGGGTACGGATGCCGCAAAATGCCCCGCATGCGACGACACGGTGGAAGAGCAGGAAAAGCTGAGACTGATCGGTGACTTTATCGACCGCTACAAGGAGCGGGAAGGCAGTCTGATCCAAGTGCTGCATGTAGCGCAGCAAACCTACGGATACCTGCCGCTCCACCTTCAAAAATTCATCGCCGATCGCATGGGAAAACCGCTTTCCGAGGTCTCCGGCGTGGTCACCTTTTATTCTTTTTTTTCCACGCAGCCGAGAGGAAAGCACACCATCCGCGTTTGTTTGGGTACGGCCTGCTATGTACGCGGCGGGAAAAAAATCGTCGATAAGCTACAGGATGTTCTCGGCGTTGGCGTGGGTAATACCACGGATGACCAACTCTTCACCTTCGAGGTTGCGCGATGCATCGGCGCCTGCGGCCTTGCGCCGGCAATGATGATTGACGACGAGGTGTTTAAGCAGGTCAATGCCGAAAAAGTAGAGGCCATCCTTTCAAGGTACGCGGACGCAGAGGCTTAGCCTGAGGAGGAAAAGCGAATGGAAGTTCCCGGATTGATCCGCGGCACGGCGGATCTTGACAGAGTCAAAAAGGATTATCAAAGCCACTGGGCGAGTTATCCCTATCATGTTCTGGTCTGTGGAGGCGCCGGCTGCATATCCTCCAACTGCCTGGCCATCCAGGCAGCATTGGAGGAATCGTTGGCTGCCCGTCAACTGACTGGCAGCGTCCATGTATCGCTGACGGGCTGCATGGGCATATGCGCCGCGGGACCAATGATGCTTGTTCGCGAGGAGAGCGGACGCACCACCTTCTATACCGCTCTAACTCCTGAGAAGGTGACGGAGATCGTCGACCAGCATCTGCGCCTCGGTCAAGTGATCGAAAACTACACGTTCTATGACCGCGCGCAGGGCCGGCATATCGCAGACCCCATGGAAATCAGTTTCTTTAAGGACCAAATCAAAATTGCGCTTCGCAACTGCGGAGTCATCGATTTCTCCGACATTGCGGCCTATATTGGCCAGAATGGGTATTACGCCATTGCCAAAGCGCTTCAGGGCAAACCCGAGGATGTGGTAAGCTGCATTCGCGATTCCGGCTTGCGCGGGCGGGGCGGCGGCGGATTCCCCACCGGTGTTAAATGGGAAGCCGGCCTGAAGGCTAAAGGAACACAAAAGTATATCGTCTGTAACGCCGACGAAGGCGATCCCGGCGCGTTCATGGACCGCAGTGTGCTGGAAGGTGACCCGCACAACATCATTGAGGGCTTGATGCTCGGCGGATATGCCATCGGCGCGAACATGGGCTATGTGTATGTTCGCGCGGAATACCCCATCGCCGTGCAGCGCTTGGGAGTGGCCATTGAGCAGGCTCGCGCGTGCGGCTTGCTTGGCAAAGGTATCCTTGGAAGTGATTTTCAATTTGACATCGAGATCCGCATCGGCGCGGGCGCTTTCGTCTGCGGCGAGGAGACCTCGCTGATGGCTTCCATCGAGGGTGAACGCGGCGAGCCAAGGCAAAAACCTCCTTTCCCGTTTGAAAAAGGCCTGTTTGGCTGCCCGACCATCATCAATAATGTAGAAACCTTTGCCAACGTTCCGGCAATCGTGCTGCAAGGGGCGGACTGGTACAAGCAGTACGGTACCGAGAGAAGCCGCGGCACCAAGGTGTTCGCCCTGGCCGGCGACATTACCAACACCGGTATTGTCGAGGTGCCCATGGGTATGCCACTGGGCGATATCGTCTTCAAAATCGGCGGGGGCATCCCGGGTGGAAAGGCCTTTAAAGCCGTCCAGACAGGCGGCCCTTCCGGCGGCTGCATCACCAGGGACCATCTTAACACGCCAATGGACTACGAATCATTAGCGGCGTTGGGCGCGATCATGGGGTCAGGCGGCCTCATCGTGATGAATGACGAAACCTGCATGGTGGACACCGCCCGCTACTTCATGGACTTTATTCAGGATGAATCCTGCGGAAAATGCGTCCCCTGCCGCATCGGAACACGGCGTATGCTTCAGATTCTGGAACGCATTACCGTGGGTAAGGGACGTCCCGGCGACATTGAATTGCTAGAGGACTTGAGCCAGACCGTAAAGGACACCGCCATGTGCGGCCTCGGCCAAACAGCCGCCAATCCGGTGCTCAGCATTCTGCGCTTTTTCCGCGAGGAATACGAGGAGCACATTCACGAAAAACTGTGCCAGGCGGGCGTATGCACCGAGTTGTTTATTTCTCCCTGTGAAAACTCCTGCCCGGCCGGGGTTAACGTACCCGGCTATATGGCGCTTATCACCGCGGGCCGTTTCCTGGACGCCTACAATCTGGTGCGGCAGGAAAACCCCTTCCCGGCGGTGTGTGGACGTATCTGTACCCATCCATGCGAGAACCGATGTCGCCGCGCCCAGTTGGACGAACCCATCGCCATCGCGGACCTCAAGCGCTTTGTAGCCGATTATGCCTTCAAGAACGAAACGCCATACGCCACGGATATCGTCTTCCGCAAGAACGAGAAGCGGGTGGCCATTGTCGGCGCGGGGCCGTCGGGACTTACCTGCGGATACTATCTGGCACGCCTTGGCTACGATGTGGATGTATACGAAAAAGAATCGGTCGCAGGCGGCGTGCTTCGCTACGGAATTCCGGAATACCGCCTGCCCGCAGACATTCTGGCTCACGAGATTAAGCTCATCGAGCAGGTGGGCGTGCGCATCCACTGCAACACGGAAATTGGCACGGATATGACTTTCCAGGAACTCCGCGACAATCACGACGCGGTATACATCGCCATCGGCACGCAGCTTCCAAATAAGGCCGGCATCCCTGGCGAAGACTTGCCGGGCGTGTACCACGGCCTGGATTTCCTGCGGGACGTGAACCTGGGAAGGCATGTGGAGATCAAGAGTCCTGTGTGCGTCATCGGCGGCGGCAACACCGCCATTGATGCAGCTCGCGTGGCCTTGCGCTTAGGCGCCGATGAAGTAACCATCGTGTACCGCCGCACCATAGACGATATGCCTGCCAGCGCGCTGGAGATCCAAGAAACCCTTGAAGAGGGTATCCGCATTATCCCCCTGGCCGCGCCGGTGAGGATCGAAGGTAATGGTCAGGTGGAAAGCCTCCACTGCGCGGAGATGGAACTGGGCGAGTTCGACAGCGGCGGCCGCCGTAAGCCAAAACCGAAATCCGGGGCTGAGTTCTCGCTGAGGGCAGGCACGGTAATCCCCGCAATCAGCCAGTCGGCCGACCTGCCTTTCGTGAGCCGCGACGAAGTTAACCTAACCCGTTGGGGCACCTTCGTCACACAGAAAAATACGCTTATGACGTCCATGGCCGGTGTATTTGCCGGCGGCGACGTAGCGCGAGGTTCTGATGTGGCCATCACCGCGATCGCCGACGGAAAGCTGGCTGCGGCTGCCATCGACAAATACCTTGGCGGGGAAGGCGCGCTCAACAAGGGTGAGCCCATCACCATCCCGCCCGCCTCGGATGACGGTGAAATCGCCGAGCATCCTCGCTTCACCATGCCGTACCTGGATCCCGATAAGCGCCGCGGTAATTTTCAGGAGGTAGCCTGCGGCTATCACCGTCTCAACGCCATTGCTGAATCCATGCGCTGCCTGCGCTGCGATAGGAGGTAGGCACATGATCAACCTAACGATCAACGGGAAAGCCATCACCGCGCCAGACGGCGCAACGCTTCTGGATGCCGCAACACAGGGTGGTTTCGATATTCCCACTCTCTGCTATTTGAAGGATGTGCATAAGTTCGGCGCCTGCCGTATCTGTGTGGTGGAAGTGGAGGGTATGCGCAACCTTCAAGCATCCTGCATGGTTCCGGCAGGGGAGGGGATGGTGGTACATACCAACTCCGCCCGCGTACGTTCCGCACGGCGCGATCTGTACAACCTCATGATCTCAAACCATCCCAAGGATTGCCTGAACTGCGAGCGCAGCCAGGACTGCGAGTTACAGGAACTGGGTAACAGGCTTGGGGTTACCCAGACACGTTTCGCAGAGGATGAAACGGAGGAGGAGCGGCATGACTTTTCTTCACCCTCCATTCGCCGAGTATCAGAGAAGTGCATCCTGTGCCGCCGCTGCATCACCATCTGCAACGAAATTCAGGGGGTGGGGGCGCTAAACGCGCAGCATCGCGGCTTCGCAACCACCATTAGCCCGGCGATGGAACTGCCGCTGGCTTCCAGCAACTGCACCAACTGCGGCCAATGCACCGTGGTTTGTCCTGTGGCGGCCCTGCAGGAAGCCGACGCCACGGGACAGGTATGGGAAGCGCTGCAGAACCCCGCCAAGCGTGTGGTGGTGCAGGTTGCCCCGGCAATCCGCGCTGCCATCGGGGAGGAGTTTGGCTACGAGCCCGGCACGCGCACCACCGGCAAGATGGTCAGCGCGTTACGGGAACTTGGATTTAACGATGTATTCGACACCAATTTTACGGCTGACCTCACGATTATGGAAGAGGGTACGGAATTCTTGGGCCGGGTTACCGCCGCGCTGGCGCCCGGGCACGCAGAGCGGGGACACGGCGTATCTCCAGTACTCCCGATGATTACCAGTTGCAGCCCCGGTTGGATAAAGTTTGTTGAGCACACTTACCCGGATCATCTTGCACATTTATCCAGCTGCAAATCGCCTCACGCCATGTTGGGCGCGCTAACCAAGTCCTTTTATGCCAAGCGGATTCAGGTCGATCCGAAGGATATCTATGTGGTATCAATCATGCCGTGCACGGCTAAAAAATTTGAAATCGGGCGGCCTGAACTGTCCAATGACGGTTTGCCCAACGTGGATGCCGTGCTAACCACCCGCGAACTCGCACGTATGATCCGGGCTGACGGCATTGACTTCCGCGCGCAGCCGGACGGGCAGTTTGACAATCCATTGGGTCTTTCCACCGGTGCGGCCGATATTTTCGGAGTGACCGGCGGCGTTATGGAAGCGGCGCTGCGCACAGTATACGAGTTGGTCACCGGGCGGGAACTGCCCTTTGAAGGGTTGCACGTACAGCCCATTGTAGGCTTGGACCGTGTGAAAACCGCCGATATGACCATCGAAAACCCAAAACCTGAGTACGCATTCTTAAATGGAGTTACCGTTAAGGTAGCTGTCACAAGTGGTTTCAAAGGTGCGCGGCAGTTGATGGATCAGATTGCCAACGGTACGTCTCCGTATCACTTCATCGAGATTATGGGCTGTCCCGGCGGTTGTATCGCCGGCGGCGGCCAACCGCGGCCCACTACTCAGGAGATCCGAGAGAAACGGATGAGCGCTATTTACAGCGAAGACGAAAGCAAGAAACTGCGGAAATCTCACGAGAACCCCGACGTAGCCGCGTTGTATAAGGACTTCCTGGGAGAGGCCAACGGCCACATGTCCCATGAACTGTTGCATACCCATTATACTCCGCGCGGCAAATATAACGAGCGTATGGTACTGGAAGAGTAACAGGCAACTGTTCTGTCAACTCCATGCTGATGTTCTTTTACAGACCACTCGCGGGTGGGGATAGGCTGCAAAGCCTCCCACCCGCGAGTGGTCTGTAAAGGGAACTTCAAAAAGGAGGATGATAATGAGAATCCTAAACATCGATCCGCTCAACATTGATCTCGTCTATCATTTGGACCGCTTTGCACGTGCCGGGGTAACTGTTTAAGCCCATTGCTTTAATCGGTTTCCGGGAGGGAAGGGGCTTAACCATTGCAGTTACCCGCCCCAGAGCCTCTACTTCCATCCCTTACCTGAATGAGGTCATAAAAGCGCTGCTATAAAGTCTATTTCTTGCCGTCCCCGGCTGGTTTCACCTGTGTAGAATATCCAATTCCGATGATCTCATTGGTCTTGCGGGCAGATGAACTCATTTTTTTCATCTTTCCCACCCAAATGATCTGCTTTCCCATAAAACTAATGGTAGCGGTCTGGCCCCCATCCAAATTAAACGCCATCGTGCATCCCTCTTCCAAAAAAA
>WRHG01000096.1 GCA_009783365.1 Clostridia bacterium
ACGGTTACCTGATCCGTGGATTTGAGTTTAGCTGCAAGAGCGGCGCCTACCGCGATGGGAATGCCGCCTCCGACGATGGCGTTTGCTCCAAGGTTCCCCTTCGTAAGGTCTGAGATGTGCATGGAACCGCCGCGGCCCATACAATACCCCGTTTCTTTGCCCATCAACTCCGCCATGGCTTTGTCCAGCCTCGCGCCCTTGGCGATGCTGTGGCCGTGCCCCCGGTGTGTGCTGCTTATGTAATCTTCGTCTGTCAAATTCGAACAGACCGCGGCGGCGACGCCCTCTTGGCCGATGTATAGATGTACCGAACCTCGAAGCTTGTTTGCTTCAAACAGGTTCAGCGCTTTTTGCTCAAAAGCGCGGATGTTGTGCATGGTTTGAAAGATCCACCCGGCTCTTTCCCTCTCGATCACAAGCGTCCCTCCTTTTGCAGTCGAAGTAAAATCTCCGCAATATCCTGCGTGTTTTCCGCGATGATTGCGCCTGCTTCCTGCAACGCCTGTTCCTTGCTTTCAGCGCTGCCTGTGCCATCCGCCTCCACGATAGCGCCCGCATGGCCCATGCTGCGGCCTCGGGGCGCGTTTTTACCCGCGATGAGGGCGATAACGGGCTTATGCACATTAGTCTTGATATAGGCGGCAGCCAGCTCCTCCTCACAGCCGCCGATTTCACCAATGAGCACAATGGCTCTGGTTTGCGGATCCGCCTCAAAATCAGGCAGAACATCCACAAAAGCGGAACCTGGTATCATATCCCCGCCGACGCCCACGCAGGTGCTCTGCCCGATACCTTGATTGGTAAGCATAAATACCGTCTCATAACAGTTGGTGGCGCTACGGCTCATGATGCCCACGCTGCCTGGGGAAAAGATACGGTGAGCCATGAAGCCCGCCTTGCACTGACCGGGAGATATGACGCCGAAGGAATTGGGACCGAAAAGCCGCGCTCCCCGCGCCCGCGCCCGGTGATAACAAAACATCATATCCTGTACCGGCACATGCTCCGCAATGGTGATAATCAGCTTCATACCCGCGTCCAGCGCTTCCAATACGGAAGTCTTGGTAAACCGGGCAGGCACAAAAACCACCGTGGCGCCGGCGCCTGTCTCTTCCCTTGCCTCCTGCACGGTATTGAAAACAGGAACGCCAAGCACTTTCTGCCCGCCCTTACCCGGAGTCACCCCGGCTACCACATTGGTGCCGTAGGCCAACATCTGCTCCGTGTGAAAAGCGCCTTCGCGCCCGGTGATTCCCTGTACCATCAGCCGCGTATCATGGTCAATGAGGATGCTCATAGCTGCGCCCTCCTATCCACCAGCGCCGTGATGCCTTCCCGCAGGCCGTCTACAAGAAACACATTGCCTGCCAGCGACTTAATCATCGCGACGCCCTGCTCCTTATTGGTCCCTTCCATACGAATCAGAACCAGTTTCTCTCCGAGGACCCCCTGCTCCATCGCAAGCCGCACGCCGCCGGCCACCTCGTCGCAACGGGTAATGCCGCCAAAAATATTGATAAATACCGCCTTTACCCCCGGCGTTGCGAAGAGAATGCGCATGGCTTCACAGATGCGGGCGGCCGTGGCGCCACCCCCCAGGTCCAGCGCTGCCGCCACGGACATGCCTTCCTTACTGATCATATCGATGCAGCTCATGAGCATGCCGGAACCGTTGGAGCAGACTGCGATACATCCGCCCGCCTCCACAGGGATATAAAGGAATTGAAAAGTCCGCGCTTCCTTAACAAAAGGCTCTTCGGGTTGCTCGTCCCGGTAACGTTGGACGTCAGGCAAGCGAGACAGCGCGCTGTCATCGATATCCACCTTACCGTCCAAGGCGATCAGCTTGCCCTCCTGGTTCAGTACCAGGGGATTGATCTCCAACAACAGGAAATCATAAGCTAGAAATGCCTTATACAAGCTCTGTAAAAGGGCAAACAACGCCTCAGTATGCGATAAAGAAATGGATAGAGAGGAGAGCAGATACCGGGCCATGTGGTCCTGCACGCCGGTCATGGGATCGATAACGAGTTTGCGGATGCGGAAGGGATCCTCTCGAGCTGTTTGCTCAATATCCACGCCGCCCCGGTCCGAAAAAAGAATCATCGGGCACTTGCTTTGGCGGTCCAGCAGTATGGATAGATACCATTCGGCCTCGTAACCTGCCTTTTCCACCAGAAGGAGTTTATCTACACGCAAGCCGCGCAGCTCGCTGCCCAACAGCCGCATCGCGTGATCTGCGGCCTCCCGCGGATTTTGGGCGAACAAGATACCGCCGGCTTTACCCCGGCCGCCGATCTGTACCTGGGCCTTGACGACGACCGGATAGCGGAGGGCTGCCTTGTCGATGGCATCGCACGCCGTTTCGCCTTCATCCAGGACGATACCCCGCATGGTAGGCACGCCGAATTGCTCAAACAGCGCTTTGGCCTGGTACTCCATGAGTTTCAAGCCATCACCCCCAGATTTCATCGTCCGAGGGCATATGACTGCCCGGTCGGATATCCGCGATACGGCTTACATTGAAAAGATGCTTCCAGCTTAAATTCTCGCTGATGGAATTGTTGCCCCAGCTGCCGCATCCCAGTGTTGTGGTGGGAGAAAGGGCGTTGTAGAAACTGCCTCCGTTACTGGTGGCACAAATTTGGTTCAGCAAAAAGCGAGACACCGGCAATTTATCCGCCGCATAGCGGATGTGTTCCCGATTGTGGGTATGCATACAGACGCTGTGACCCGCTCCTTCCACCAGCAGGTTCTCGAGTGCGATATTTACTGCCTCCGTCCAGGTTTCATAGGTGTAGGCCGCGAGCACGGGGCACATCTTTTCCTTGGCGTACAGGTCGTCCCGGCCGTACCCGGCCGCCTTTACCAGAAGCACCCGGGTATCCTCCGGCACATGAATGCCAGCCTGTCTGGCTACAAAGACGGCGCTTTGGCCCACCATGTCCTTGTTCATAATACCACCGGGAAAGAGGATCTCCCGCAGCTTTTTCACCTGTGCGGGTTCCTCCACATATAACGCGCCGTGCCGGCAAAACACCTCCACGATGGCGTCATAATCCCTGGCGGGCAATATGGCCGTCTGTTCCGCGGAGCAAATGATTCCGTTATCAAAACGGCGTCCCTCAATGATCATGGGCACTGCTCTCTCATAATCTACACCCTCGTCCACAAGGCACTGCACATTGCCCGCGCCGACCCCGAATGCGGGCTTGCCGGAAGCATATGCCGCGCGAACCATACCTGCCCCTCCGGTGGAGATGCATATGTCGCAAAGCTTCATTACCTGGCTGGATCGTTCCACCGACGGTTCCTCGATGATCTGCACCAAGTCCTCAGGCACGCCTAGGGGAAGAAGGGCTTGCTTCATCAGCCGCACCGCCGCCGCGCTGGATTTCCTTGCCCGGGGATGGGGGCATATAAGGATGGCATTACGGCCTTTTACCGCGAACATGGCATTGCACATGGGGGTTACGATGGGGTTGGTGGTGGGTGTAACCGCGCCAACCACACCTATGGGCTTTGCCACCTCAACCAGGCCTTCCTCCGGCAGCTCCCGCAATATGCCTACGCTCTTGCCGCCCTTCATGCCGTTCCAGATAACGCGCGCCTTTCCCTGATTCTTTTTGATTTTATCCTCATACACGCCCATGCGGGTTTCATCCACAGCCATTCGGGCCAGCGGCTCCGCATTGTCAAAGATCGCCTTGGCAATGGCCCGCACCGCTTCGTCCACCTGGTTTTGGGTAGCGCATTCAAAGATCCTTTGCGCCGCCCTTGCTTTTTCGACCAATTGCGCTACATACTGCGCGTCTTCCAAAACAAGCCCCCCTTTTCAATAATGTGCCCTCCTCCATTAATAAGAGTCCGGACTGTCCCCTTCCCCGTCGCAGATGACAGGGGTGGAGTTGTATCCCACGCCCAGCCGCGCCACGCCCATGTCCACATATAGCTTTGCGGTTTCATAATTGCGAACGCCGCCGGATGGCTTCACCTTCGCCTTACCTTCCGCAGCCCGCAGCATGGTCTGCACAGCCTCCACAGTGGCGCCGCCCGCCTCCGCTACAAAGCCGGTGGAGGTCTTCACAAAATCCGCGCCCGCCTGGATGCTGAGCTCGACGCCTTTTTGAATTTGCGCGGTGTTCAACAACCCCGTTTCAAAGATTACCTTCACAAGAACGTCTTTGGCATGGGCTTGCCGAACCACACGCCGTATACCGTCCAAAACCTGCTCATACAGGCCGCTGCGCAGATAGCCGAAATTGAGTACCATGTCGATTTCACGGACGCCCATATCCACGTACTGTTTCGCTAAAGCTTCCTTTGCCTCTGCGGGGGCATCCCCATGAGGGAAATCCAGTACGCAGCTGACCGACGTTTCCGTGCCTTTGCACATTTCCAGAGCCATGGTGATGTCACAAGGCCGCACACACACGCTTTGCACCTTGTAATCAATGCCCAGCTTAATGGCCTCCCGTACTTCCTGATCTGTCATCTGCGGCTTTAGTACCGCGTGATCCAGATATCTGCTGATATGCATATTTCGCCCTCCTTGATAGACGTTATTACCCGGGTACGTAAAAACTCAGCGACACATTTCGCCGTTGGCAGAGATGGTTGGGAACCTCTTTTTGAAGCCGTCAGCGCACCCGCCGCATTCGCATAAACGACGGCGTCGCGCACCGCGTCCCCCATGGCGATCCGCAGGATAAAAGCCGCATTGAACGCGTCTCCCGCCGCGGTGGAATCCACCGCGTCCACACTGAAAGCAGGCGTCAGAAAACATTCCCGCCCATCCTTATAATATGCGCCGTGCTCCCCAAGTGTCAAAAGAACACGACGCGCGCCCATACGCAGAAGCCGGCGGGACGCCTCCTCGCACCACTCCGCCAAGGGCAGGCTTTCTCTTGAGAGGCCGGTATAAAACTCCGCCTCCGTCTCGTTAGGCGTCACATAATCCGCCATGGCAAAAGCATCCTCAGGCAAAGCCTTAGCAGGCGCCGGATTGAGTACTGCCAAACAGCCTGCTTTCCGGGCTGCGCGCAACACCTGCAAAGCGGTCTCAGGCCGCAATTGCAACTGACAAAGCACCGCGTCCGACTGCGTAATGCGCGCCTCAAAATCATGGCCTTCGGCATCGGTAATCTGCTCGTTTGCCAGGGGAACCACAATGATAAAGTTGTGGCCTTGACTGTCTACCTGTACGCAGCAGGTGCCGGTAGATACCTGATCAGATATGATCACGTCCTCCGTATGCACACCGTTTTTATCCAGCTCCGACAGCAGGAAATCCCCGCGCTCGTCCCGGCCGACTTTACCCAACATCCAAACTTCCGCGCCCAGCCGGGCCGCGGCGATGGCCTGATTCCCGCCTTTGCCGCCCTGAAAAAAACCGTTCTGGTAGCCGGTGACCGTCTCTCCCATGCGAGGTAACCGGTCCGCCCAAGCAAAGCAATCATAAAGCAGATCGCCGGCCACCGCTATGCGCAGCCTTTTTTTCATGACTGACCTTCCCTGCGTCATTTGCCTTGCAATCGCTTTTCCGTATATTGATCATCCACGTTCTTAACGGAGGTGCCCCATGCCTCTTTACGCGCGTGGAAAACCTCGTTATCCTCCTGTTTGTGCCAGAAGGTGAATAATATGAAAGGTTTGTCGCTCTTGGTATTATCGATCCAGTGAAAGACGTGGGGCGGGATGACGATGATGTCCCCACTTTTCACGGGTATGCGATCCTCATCCATCCATACGTCTCCCTCGCCGCTGACGATGTAGTAAATCTCTACATCCTCATGGGCGCCGCCGCCGGTCCGGCTGCCGGGTTTCAACGTACCTTCATTGATATTGATCACCTGCATGCCTGCCATCTCGTCGCCTGTTAACATTTTGGAGGAATAGGCGTCGCCGCAGACAAAAGGAGTTACGTTCTCCGCGTTGACAAGGGTCCATTTTTTCTTTTCCATGATGTTTGCCTCCTGATTAATCCAATTTTCCGTAGGTTTCTTGATAGAGCGCGTCAATCTGCGGCCGGCTGGGCATGGAGGGCGCTGTGCCGGGCTTGGTTGCGGACAGCGCGCCCGTGACGTTTCCATAGCGCAGGGCAGTGAACAGATCCCTGCCTTCCGCCAGCGCCATCACCAGGCCACCGTTAAAGGCATCGCCGGCGCCGGTAGCGTCCACGGCTTCCACAGGAACCCGGGGCAACAGTTCACTCTGAATGCCGTCCGTGGCAAAGGCCCCGGATGCGCCAAGGGTGATGATCACATTTTTTACGCCTTTGCGAAAAAACCTCTCCGCCGCCTTTTGGGCATCCGCCTTGTTGGCGACGGCTACGCCGGTGAGGGCTTGCGCCTCCGTCTCGTTAGGCGTGACGATGTGGACCATGCGCAGCATCTCCTCGGGAAGATCCGCCGCGGGCGCGGGATTCAGGATCGTCTGTACGCCGGCTTTGTGGGCAATGCGGAGTACCGCTAACAGGGCGTCGAAGTTGATCTCAAGCTGTAACAGCAGAAAATCCGCGCTTTCGATCAGAGGGCGCGCTTTTTCGACGTCCCGGGATGTGATTTGACCGCAAGCCCCGCTGACTACGACGATTTCATTCTGCCCGCTCTCCTCGTCCACCATAATTAGCGCAGCGCCGGTCTCCATATTCCTGCCAATCAAGATATGGCTTACGTCCATACCTTCCTGTTCATAGAAGTCCAGCGCCACCTTGGCAAAGACGTCGTCACCCAGTTTGGTCACCAAAGTTACATCCGCGCCCGCCCTATGTGCCGCCACGGCCTGGTTGGATCCTTTCCCGCCCGGCCCCAACTGAAAACTTTTTCCCAGCACGGTTTGCCCCGGCACAGGCAGTCCGTTGGACCGGCTGGTTAAGTCTACCACAAAACTGCCGTACACAAGTACGCGTTTTCCCATGAGACATCTCCCTTTATCTTCCGCCATCCAGTATGATCAAATCTGCACTTCCGCACGCAATGCGGCAATCTCCT
>WRHG01000097.1 GCA_009783365.1 Clostridia bacterium
AAGTCCGATATAGGAATACGATCGCCCTCTCTATTTCCGATTGACGCCCTTAAACGCTCCAGCTTTTTTTCCCTGCTCACTAAACCGCCTCCTTATCTCCTCGCGATCCTCATAGTCATGCGCTCCCATTCCCAAAACCTCTGCGGCTTATAAGCAACCGTTGAGACATCATTCAACTCCTGGGTGCTCAGAAATGGGACGGGCAAAGCCCGCCCCATGGTAGGACCCGAATATCACCACTGTGCCGGCATATAATTCTGCACGTCCTCGGCTGTGATGATGTGCTGCGGCAGATAGTACATGGGATCCAGCTCCCTGCCGTTAAACCAGTCGGCCGCCAGCTTAATGGCAATGGCGCCGTCACCCTCGGCGGACTGATACGTGATGCCAAACACGTCGCCGGCAATAATGCCGTCCATGCCGACCTTGGAGTTGCCGGCAGCCGTGATGATAATGTCCGTACGGCCGGCGGCCTTACACGCTTCCACCGCACCGATGGCTTGAGCCGCGTCATCCGCCAGCTGAATCACCTTCAACTCGTCACCAAAGCGCGTGATCCAATCGGACGCTACTTGCTTTGCCTTATCAGCCTCAAACCCCGGCGACTGAACATCCAGCGTCTTCATGTTTGGATAAGCTTGGGCGAGTTCTGCCTCATAACGGTTGTACCGCGCATAATAGGGGGAGCCACCCGGGTTGTGCGTCATGTAACATACGCCCCCCTCGCCGCCCGCCTTCGCGCCGGCAGCCTGAGCCAGCTTCGCCATCTGACCGAAATCATCCGGGCCGGACCACGCGAGGACGTATTGCATTGCTTCGGCGTCGGGCAGCATGTTAGAGGCAATCACAGGGATTCCCGCCTGATTGATCTTGCGGAACTGCTGTACGCCCGCGTTAGGATCCAGGGTAATCACGATGATCACGTCCGGCTGCGCATTGATGGCCTGGTCGATTTGCTGGTTCTGCACATTCAGATCCCAGTTAGGCGACAGCACGTCAACGGTCATACCCAATGCGTCCGCCGCAATTTTGGCGCCGTTGGAAAAAGCGGTCAGATAAGGATGGTCCCCATTGATGATCACGATGGCATGCTTGCCGATGGAACCATCCGCAGGCGACTCGGGTATGGTCTTATTCTCGGCGCCCCATCCCGCATATTCCATGTCGTACCAGTGCAGCGGGTCGGTCTCCGGCAAAGCAAGCGGGTCTTCCGGGCGGGGTGGTATCTCCTTGCCGGTTAATGTCAGCAGAACCGGCTGCCCGTCCGAACCGATGATGTCGTCGATGTTCAGGGCCAGGGATGCGTCCAGGTTGTTCTCCGCCTGCGCCGTAACCGCGGCGGCCAGGAACAGCGCAATCAGTACCAGGGACAGAATTCTTGCTTTTTTCATGATGATCCTCCGTTTCTTCGTTATGTTGATTTCGATCTGCGCAATCGCGCAGCCTCCTCCAAAAGATTTGAGCGGACGCCCTTTGTTTTGTCACTAAAATAGATTGCCACGGACTCGTACAGTACGATAACGGCCAGCACAAACCCGGCGGCGAATATCTGCGCCTCATAGCCCGTACCAAAACAGGAAAGCATATTAAACAGCGTAACCAGCGTTAGCACGGCGAAATAACTTTTAACCACGCCGCCCTTTCCGCCGGCCATGGAAACGCCCCCGATGATGGTGGCGGCAATGGTGAGCATCAGCGGGCTAATCCCCTTGTCGCCCATATTGGGCACTGCGGTGCCCTGAGCGATGGAAAAGAGGATACCGGCAAGGGCGGCGAAAACGCCGGAAAGGGTAAAAACAGCGATATAGGTGATATCCCTGTTGATACCGGCAAGCCAAGCGGTTTCAGGATTCCCGCCAACCATGTAGATGCTGCGGCCGAATCTGGTTTTGTACAGTAAGAACGCAAACAGGGCCACGGTGACCAGCGTGATGACCGTAATGGGCGGCAGCAGCGGAACGGTTTCTCCCGTTATCCAGTCGCTGAAGGAGTAATCCGACCCTACGCCGATGGATCCGGCCCTGCAATACAAAAATACGCTGCCCTGAGCGATGGTCATGGTGCCCAGGGTGACGATAAAGGAGTTGATTTTCGCCTTGGCGATCAGCAGGCCATTAATAAAGCCAAACAGTCCTCCCGCCAGCAGGCCCACGGCAATGGCCGCGCCCCATGGCAAATGCTCCTTGCTGAACATGCCGAGAGTCAGCACGGCGCCCAGGTTCATCACCGCCTGAATGGAGAGGTCAAGCTGGCCGCAGATCATAACGAGGGTCATCCCGATAGCCATCATGGCGTAAAGGTTTGTTGTCTTTAAAAGGGAATTTAGATTGAAGGGGTTGAAGAACCTTGGCGCGAACAGCGTAGCCACAAGAAACATCGCCGTAAACATAATGAATATTCGATTTTGATTCAACCGCGAATAAATCTTTTTATCCATTGTCACGCCCTAGCTTTCTTAAAGATTGTGTTTGTATGAACACAATCAGGATAAAGATGATTCCCGTCACGATATTCTGAACGAAGGTTCCGATTCCTAAAAACGTCAATATATTGCTCATCAGCTTCACCGTGATGACGCCGCCCAAAATACCCACCATATCGCCCCGGCCGCCGGACAGGCTCATGCCGCCCAGCACGATCGCCGTGGCCGCTTGAAACTCGTAACCTGTCCCGTTATAGTAAGCTCCCACCTTGCCCAGGGACGTAATAAAGATTCCGGCGATGCCCGCGCCCAGTGCCGCCAGCACATAGGCGATCATCACGTTCTTCGTGGTGTGGATGCCAGAATACTTGGCTACATCCGCGTTGGAGCCGATTACCTTCAACTGTTTGCCGAATGCGGTGCGGGTCATGACGAATTGACTTAACGCCATCACGGCGAGCATGGTCCATACAGCCAGCGGAATTCCCAAAAAATCTGTCCGGGCGATTTGCACAAACACCTCCGCCCGGTCCGGAAAATCGGCCGCGGCAGTATCCGGGTAGATCTGCTTGTTGGAATAGAGCCATCGAATCAAGCCGTCCAGCAAAAAATTCATGGAAAGGGTCCAGATGATGGCATTCGCTTTAAACTTTCCGATAATAACGCCGTTGATAAGGCCGATAAAGGCCGCCGATACAAGCCCTAACAACAGGGCCTGCGGCACGCCTATGTACAGCGTATCGATAACCACGATGCCGGAGATGGCGATGGTGATCGGTGCGCTCATATCTACCATTTTCCCCGCATACGTGACAAAACCCATACCCGCGCATACAATACCAAGCTGCGCGCAGGCGATGATTACGTTTTTTAAATTGTTAACAGTCAGAAAGTTTTTATTCACAAAAGCGCCGACGATGAAAAGCAGCAAAATAATAAAGTAAACGCCGGCCCTCGACACGATATCAATGATTTTGTTTTGTGAAATTCTTCTCGCGTCTCCGCCGTTCATAACGCCATTCCCCTCCCGTTGGCCGCTAAAAGCAACCGTTCCTCGGAAATATCGTCGCGCTCGATTTCTCCAATGAGCCGCCCTTCTCTAAGCACGATCACCCTGTCGGAAAGACCAGACATCTCCGGCAGATCCGAAGAAATAAGCAATATGCTGTTTCCCTCCTCCGCCAACTCCTGTATCACCTTATGAATCAACATTTTAGCGCCAATATCCACGCCTCTGGTCGGCTCGTCCAGGATCAGCAAGCGGGGACGCAGCGCAAGCCATTTCCCCAGCAATACTTTTTGCTGGTTCCCGCCGGAAAAGTTTGAAATCATACGGTTGTTTTCCGGAGGATAGATTTGCAACCTTGATACAACGTCCTTAAGGATAGGCTTTCCCTTCGATCCATCATAAATACCAAGCTTCGACAGTGAAGGGATCAGTGCGCACAGCGCGTTTTCCTCCATCGTCATCCTCAATGCCAGGCCCGTCAGCTTGCGTTCTTCCGTGAGGTACGCGATCCCCCGCACCAACGCCTCATACATATTCCTGTTTTTAATCTTTTTTCCCTCAAAGAAGATCGTTCCGCCGTCCAGCGCGTCGACACCAATAATCGCCCTGGCGACTTCGGAGCGGCCCGATCCCGCAAGCCCGCAAAGGCCAAGGATCTCACCCTGGCGGATCTCAAATGAAAGGTCATGAAAAAAGCCGTATCTTGTTATGTTTTCGGCACGGAAAACAATGTCGCCCACGCTTGCGGCGCGCTTGGAATAAAAAATATCAAGTTTTTGCCCCACCATATGCTCCACTAGCTTTTCAGGCGTTATATCCGCGACGTCGCCGGTAAAAACATGCTTGCCGTCCCTGAGCACCGTCACCCGGTCGGCAATGGAGAACACCTCCGGCAGGTGGTGGGTGATGTACACGATGGCCATGCCCTGGGCCTTTAGCAGGCGAATGGTATCAAAAAGCCGCTCTACCTCCTCCCGGGAAAGGGCGGAGGTAGGCTCGTCCATGACAAGTATCGAAGGATTTCGGTAAAGCGCTTTTGCTATCTCCACCAGTTGCGCCTCATGCTGGCTGATTTCGGAAATTTCGGTTAACGGGTTAATATCGGTAAGACCGACGCGCTCCAGAAGCTGCTTGCACAAGCGTACCATTTCTTTTTTATCCACAAGGCCGTTCTTCACGGGCAAATTGCCCACCAGCATGTTTTCGGCTACGGATAGCGGCTTTGCAAGGCTCAGTTCCTGATAGATCATAGCGATGCCTTCCTGCATCGCCATCAGCGGTGAATGGAGCGCTACGTCCTTTCCGTTGATAATGATTTGACCGGCATAGTCGTCGAAGGATCCGGCGAGAACCTTCATCAGCGTAGATTTGCCCGCGCCGTTTTCACCCATCAACGCATGGACTTCTCCGCTGTTCACGCAGAAATCCACATTGGACACAGCCAGCGTTCCGGGAAAGCGCTTCGTGATCTCCGTCATTTCCAGAGCGAAACCCAATTGCGATCATCTTCCTCTTATATGGCACCGCGCATGAAGCGTATACTCTATGCGCAAACGCTTTTCAGATACAAAAATTTTAGCACTGATGTACTGCTGTGTCAACCATAATTTGCAAATGGAATTTGATCAAACGAACACGATCAATGACTATTCAAACTTGAATGCTTGTTGTTTTTGTTCGTTTGTGATATAATCCTCATAACCTTGATTCTGCGCAGAGAAAGGATGGGATGCCACGATGATTGAACGGCGCGACGCGCTGCGGGCATATATCGACGAACACGGCGCGGCGTCCACGGAGGAGCTGTGCGCTCTTTTTCCAAATCGCTCACCGATGACCATCCGGCGCGACCTTGGCCATCTGGCGCGTACAGGCGCTATCGCCCGAACCCATGGCGGAGCCAGGGCTCTCCGGCATGGCGATGGGCAGCATGAATCCTTTTATTACGAGCGCGAAAGCGATAATCCGACGCTAAAGCACCGCCTGGCAACGCTTGCGATTCCCTTTGTGGAAGCGCGCCGCTCGCTTTTTATTGATTCGGGCAGCACGACGATGGCTTTCGCGCAGCTTTTACCGGACAAGGATCTTACCATCCTCACCTCAGCGCCCAACATAGCGCTTGCTATCGCCACGCAAAAACCCGCGTGCTCGGTGTTGCTCACCGGCGGCGCGGTTAACCGCAACACGCTCTCCTGTTCCGGTTACGGCAGTGCGGAAATCTTACAGTCGCTCAATATCGATATCGCCTTCATGGGCGCTTCCGGCTTCTCCGAGGCCGGAGGGTTCACCGCCGGGGAACATGCTGAATGCATTCTGAAGCGTCTTGTGTTGAACAAGGCTGGCCGCATCATCCTGTTAATGGACAGTTCCAAGATTGGCAAAAACATGCCTTACACCTTCGCCCGGCCCACGGAGATCCATATTTTACTAACCGATACGGGCCTGCCTGCGAGCATTGAAGCGCGGCTGCACGGCGAAGGCGTGCAAGTGATCAAAGCGGAGCGGTAACGCTCCAAAATAAGGAGGAATCATTCTTGGCAAACCTGGTGCTGATGCCACAGATGGGCATCTCAGAGGAAAGCGCAATTTTGACCCAATGGCATGTGCGCGAGGGCGATCCGATCAACGCAGGTGACACGCTGTTTTCCATCGAGACCGGCAAGTCGTCGTTCGATGTCCCCTCGGACTTCACAGGAACGTTGCTGAAGCAGATCGTGCCCGAGGGCGAGGAAGCGCTGATTAAAACCCCGGTATGCGCCATCGGCGAAGCAGGAGAAAGCTATGAGGCAGCCCCAAGCGCCGCGCCGGCACAGGCTACGGTAATTTCTCCCGCGCCCCGCGCCGCGCCAACCGCACTTCAGGCTGAACCGGCCCCATACGCCGGCTCCGACGGGCCTCGCCGCGTTGCCGTCTCGCCGCGCGCACGTACCTTGGCAGCCAAAGCCGACATTGATCCTGCGCTTGCAACGCCTACCGGCCCGGAAGGCCGCGTTATTGAGCGCGATATTCGTACCCTGCTGGAACATGGCGTGCAGCATACCGCTACGCCTGCCCCGGTTACACCGGTCCCTCATGCTGCCTCCGCCGCCGCATACGAAGACCGGCCCATGTCCTATCTGCGCAAAATCATCGCCAAGAATATGATGACATCGTTGGCGCAGACCGCTCAACTCACCCATACCGCCTCCTTTGACGCCACCGGCATTCTGGCCTACAGGTCGCTGCTCAAGGAGGATCCTTTGACGAGCGGCGTTACGCTGACCGACATGGTCCTATACGCCGTCACACGCACACTGCCGGCCTTTCCCGAACTCAACGCCTGGGTACTGGAGGACGGCGGCGTCCTGCGCTATTTCAGCGAAGTCAACCTGGCGTGCGCCGTAGATACCGAAAAGGGCTTGATGGTGCCGGTGATCTTCGGCGCGTCCGGCCTGTCTTTGCTGCGGATCTCCCAGGCTCTCAAAGAGCTGGCCGAAGGCTGCAGAGCCGGGAATGC
>WRHG01000098.1 GCA_009783365.1 Clostridia bacterium
AGGCGGGTGCGGAGTTCATCCTGTGTACCGGCGGGATGAGCGTCGATCCGGATGACCGAACCCCCTTCGCCATCCGAAGCGCGGGGACGGAAATTGTCAGTTACGGAGCGCCTGTGTTTCCCGGAGCGATGTTCATGTTGGGGTATCTGGGCCGGGTTCCGGTTTTAGGGCTTCCGGGATGCGTGTTGTTGAGCGGACGTACCGTTTTCGATCTGATCCTGCCACGTTTGCTGGCAGGACTGCGCGTATCGGCGGAGGATTTGAAGGGTTTGGGACACGGCGGCTTATGCCTGCAATGCGCGAACTGCGGGTTTCCCAACTGTGGGTTTGGAAGAGGCTTTTGAAAATGTATAAAGGAGAGACCATGAAGCTGATATCCGGTTGTACCAGCGGCGGGTGCGGTGCGAAGATCGGGCCGGGTGATTTGCGCCAGGTGCTGGAGAGGCTTCCCACATTCAAGGATCCCAGGCTGCTGGTAGGTTTTCGCGGCAGCGATGACGCCGCGGCCTACCGGCTGGATGATACGAGATCCATCATCTGTACGGCGGATTTTTTCCCCCCAATGGTGGAGGATCCGCTGTTGTTCGGGCGGATAGCGGCGGCCAACGCCCTTAGCGATATCTATGCAATGGGAGGGGAACCACTGCTGGCGCTGAACCTGGTTTGCTTTCCGCAAAATGGGGATTGGGCCGTGCTGGGTGAAATCCTGCGCGGCGGTGCGGAAAAGGTTGAGGAAGCGGGCGCGGTGATCGGCGGAGGGCATTCGATTTATGATCATGAACCCAAATACGGGTTATCTGTCACCGGCATTGTGGATATTTCCCGCATTCTCCATAATGACACGCCAAGGCTTGGGGACCGTCTGATCCTGACCAAGGCGCTGGGCACGGGTATTCTGCTTGCGGCCAAGAAAGCGGCGGCGGCGGATGAAGGGGCCTACCAAGGAGCGCTGAAGGTAATGCAGCGCTTGAACCGGAATGCGTCCCGCGCTATGAGTGGATTTCATGTGTCCGCCTGTACGGATGTTACGGGCTTCGGGTTACTGGTCCATGCCTGTGAAATGGCGGGGGAGGCGGCCACACTCCGGATTGATCCGGATGCGCTGCCCCTCCAAAAGAACGTTTTAGCTTACGCGGCCCAGAATTTGACCACCGCCGGGGGAGAGCGCAACCGAAATCATCTGGCGGGCAGGGTGGATATGGCTTTACTGACGGCGCCTGTGCAGGAGGTGCTTTTTGATCCTCAAACTTCAGGCGGGCTCTTGGCGGCGGTGGACAGGGAGGAGGCTGAGGACTTGTTGCATACCATCCAACAAGAGGACCCGGAAGCCAGGATTATTGGTGATGTACGCCCCAGGGATGAACAGCCGGTCATCTTCGGCGGGCTTTCGATATGATCTTCTCGGAGGGGCTCCGCCTGTCCCGGGGCGAGCGGGTGGCGGTGGTGGGATGCGGAGGAAAAACCTCTCTGATATCCTGCCTGGCAAAGGAGAACGCCGGCGAGAAAGTGCTGGTGGCCCCCACCGCCCGTATGGCGCTTCGGGAAATCAGCCGCCGTCCCGGCGTGACATACTTGGGGCATCCGTCAGGGGAGAAACTCCTGGCGGCTCCCCTCGAAGACATCCGTGAAGAAGCCGGGGCCTTTCACTTAACGCTGATGGAGGCGGATGGAAGCGATGGCTTGCCGCTTAAGGGATGGGCGCCCCATGAACCTGTAGTTCCGCCCTTTACAACACTTACGGTGGGCGTGGTATCTGTGAAAGCGGTGGGGCTGCCGGTAACAGGGGCTAATGTGCACCGTCTGGCGCTGTTTTTGGAGCAGGTGGGGCTTGAGACCGGCGGGCCGGTGACCGAGGCCGACGTGGCCAAGATGATTCGGAAATGTCTGACCGGACACGGGGTGGGACGGCAGGCTGTTTATATCAATCAGGCGGATACCGCGGAAGAATGTTTGAAAGCCAGGTGTGTGGCAGAGCATTTGAGAGGTTTTAGGGGGTTGATTCTGTTGGGATCGCTCAAGGAGGGGAAGCTTTGGCCGGCGGCTTGATCGTCGTGCGGGGCGGCGGAGATATTGCCACAGGAATCATACAAAAGATGCACAGGGCGGGATTTCCCGTTCTGGTATTGGAGGCGGAGCGCCCTATGGCCATTCGGCGGGGCGTATCCCTGTGCGAGGCGATCCGGCTGGGAAGCGCAGCCGTGGAGGACATCAGCGCCCTGAGGGCAGAGAATGCCTCGGAAATGGAGGCCTGCTGGGCAATGGGGAAAGTACCTGTTACCGTAGATCCCCAAGGCGGTTGGATCGGAAAGTGGAAGCCCGCATGCGTGGTGGATGCGATTATGGCCAAACGAAACCAGGGAACCCACCGTGCCATGGCAGACGTGGTGATCGGCGTGGGACCCGGATTTACGGCGGGGAATGATGTACATGCCGTGATTGAAACCATGCGAGGTCACAATTTAGGGAGGTTGATCCTTACGGGCGCAGCGCTTTCCAACACCGGCGTGCCGGGGGAACTGGGCGGAAAAAGCGTGGAGCGCGTTATATACGCTCCCGCCGGCGGAAAGATTCGCCATGTACGCCGCATCGGCGACACGGTAAAGGAAGGAGAAGCAATACTCACCGTGGACGGAACGTTTTGCGCCGCGCCTTTTGACGGGCTGCTTCGCGGGTTGATCGCCGAAGGATCGGAGGTTCGGCAAGGGATGAAAATCGCCGACGTGGATCCCCGTATGGATGCGGATTGGCAATCCATTTCCGATAAAGCGCGCTGTATCGGCGGTGCGGTGCTGGAAGCGTACCTGGCTTTGAGATCCGGGAGAGAATGAGAATGAAAGAGGTTTTGGAGGCCCTGGCGAAGCGGTTGGACATGGGCAAAAAGACGATGATGGTCACCGTGATCGCAAGCCATGGCAGTGTTCCGCAAGGCGTCGGCGCACGCATGCTGGTGGGGGAGGAAGGCCGCATTGCGGGTACTGTCGGCGGGGGTGTTATTGAGCATCAGGCGGAGAAATATGCCAGGGAAGGGCTGCTGAAGGGCGGCTGTTTTGTACGGGGCTTTTCTCTGACAACGGACCAGGCAGGGGCGCTGGGCATGGTTTGCGGCGGGCAGGCGGAGATGTTGTTTCAGTGCGTCTTGCCCCGGGAAAGGGACCTGTGCCGAAAGGTGTTGGAGGCGTTGCGTTCCGGAAAGGCGGTTTATCTGCAAACTGATTTGGATTCCGGCCAAATGCGCCTCGTTTTTGAGACGCCGCCATTGGGGTTGGGCAGTGAGGACCGGCAGTTTGTACAACGGATCGATCCGGGGGGCCGGGTGTATGTTTTCGGCGGTGGTCATGTAGCCAGGGCATTGGCGCCGCTTTTGTGTGACGCGGGCTTTTCGTGTCTTGTACTGGATGACCGGCCGGAGTTTTTGGAACCGGGCAGCTTCTCCGCGGCGGATACGCTGTTGCTTGATTTTGCCCGTCTTGATGACTTTGCCGCAGGAGAGGAGGATTATGCAGTTATCATGACCAGGGGTCATGAGCATGATTTGAAGGTGCTGTCAGCAGTGCTGAAGACCCCCGCTCGGTACATCGGTATGATGGGGAGCAGCCACAAACGCGCATTCGTCTATGCCAGGCTCATGGAACAAGGCTTTGGGGAAGAAGAGCTCCAGCGAGTTTACACGCCTGTCGGCTTGGCGATCGGGGCGGAAACACCCTTTGAAATCGCCGTGAGCATAACCGCTCAGCTCATCGCCTGCCGCGCAAAAAGCGTATCGCAAGCGTACAAACCATGAAAAATGCAAGCATTGGAAATGGCACCGTGGTTCATGTGACTTTAAAAGCGCAAGGAGATGCAAAGGTTGGATGCGTCATTCTGGCTTCGGGGGAATCCAGGCGGTTTGGCGGAAACAAGCTTCTGACGCCTTTTTTAGGGAAACCGTTGCTGCGGCATACACTGGAAACAATACCGCCAGGTGTGGCGCCCGTGGTGGTGGTTACGCGAAGCCGGTCTGTGGACCAGCTGGCGCGGGAAATGGGTTTCGATGTGCTTTTGCACGGGAAGCCGGACATCTCAGACACCATACGCCTGGGTCTGGAATGCCTGCTACCGATTGCGGAGGTGGGTGGCTGTATGTTTTGCGTGGGGGACCAACCCCTTTGCAGCCGGGAGACCAAGCGGCGTTTGATCGCCGCGTTTTCCGGCAGTCCCGGGTGTATTGCCAGGGTGTGCTATGGGGCTACGGAAGGGAGCCCCACGTTGTTTTCCCGGGACTTCTTTGGGGAATTGTCGGCACTGCAGCCGGGCCAGTCGGGAGGGACGGTGATCCGCAGGCATCCGGACCGGCTGATTCGTGTTCAAGCCGCGGAGGAGTGGGAACTCATGGACGCGGACACGCCACAGGCGCTCATGCAATTGGACCGCTTGGCAAGGGAATACGGTATGCGAAAGGAAGATGGATCATGTTGCTTTTAGGAAACGGGCCGCTGGTGACCCGTGATCCGCAGAATCCATTTTTATGCGACGGCTGTGTCGCGATGGAAGACGGCGATATTGTGGAGGTAGGCAATACGGGCGCCATCCGGGCCAGATACCCGGAAGCGGAGTTCATGGACGCCCGCGGTGGTATGATCATGCCGGGCTTGATCAACATCCATACACACATCTATTCCGCTTTCGCCCGGGGGCTTTCCCTTAGGAGCCCCGGTCCGAAAAGCTTTCTGGAAATTCTGGAAGGTCTGTGGTGGGCCCTGGACCGTCAGCTTCTCCTGAAGGATACGGCTGCCAGCGCAGACGCCGCTTTTATTGATTGCATTGAGAATGGAACCACAGCCGTCTTCGACCATCATGCGAGCTACGGACAGGTGGAGGGCAGCTTGTTTGCCATCGCCGAAAGCGCGAAACGCTATGGTGTACGCGCCAATCTATGCTATGAAATCAGCGACCGGGCCGGCACGGATAAAATGCGCGCGGCCGTACGGGAAAACATTGCGTTTATCCAGTATGTCGGACATGATGAAAGCGGTTTGCTCGCGGGGATGATGGGTATGCACGCGCCCTTTACCCTGTCCGACGGAACCATCGAATATTGCAGAAGCAGGGCGCCGGAGGGAGTGGGTTATCATATCCATGTGGCGGAAGGTATCGAAGACGTCCATGACAGCCTTGAAAAGCATGGAAAGCGCCCGGTGTTCCGGCTTTATGATTTTGGCATTTTGGGCGACCGCACCATTTGCGGCCACTGTACTCACGTAAGTCGGGCGGAAATCGAGGTGCTGGCGCATACGGGCAGCATGGCGGCCCATAATCCTGAAAGCAATATGGGCAATGCGGTGGGCTGCCCGCCGGTGCTGGATCTGTTCCGCAGGGGTATAATGATCGGACTGGGCACGGATGGGTACACCAACGACCTGTTGGAGAGTTATAAGGTGGCCAATATTTTGCATAAACACCACCTTGGTGACCCCTGTGCGGCTTGGGGGGAAATACCTACCATGCTATTTGAAAACAACCCCAAAATGGCGGAAATCTTCTTTGGGAAACCCATTGGGATTTTGAAACCCGGATTTTGCGCGGACGTGATCGTGGCTGATTATACGCCGCCCACACCTATTGACGGTACCAACATCAACGCGCATGTTCTCTTCGGGATGAACGGCCGGGCCATCACCACAACGATTATTAACGGCAGGGTACGCATGCGGGAACGCCAATTGGTGGACATTGACAAGGAAGCGGTGCTGGCCCGTTGCCGGGAGCAGGCGGCGGATTTGTGGCGGCGGTGCCATGCTGTTTAGGTTTGGGAATGCTATGGGGCGGGGAGGCGGTTGGAGATGAACGACCGGATGCAGCCGATCCCTTTTGGGGGATTAATGAATTGGGTATTGGGGGAGTACGCCGGTCATGGCTCCATTTTTGGAGTTCACGAGATCTATCGGCATGAAAATGGGAAGGTACAACCGATTTTTGGCGGAACCATCGAGACCCCCGTTGGCCCGGCGGCGGGGCCGCATAGCCAGCTTGCGCAGAATTTGATTGCCGCATATGGAGCCGGAGCGCGCTTTTTTGAACTAAAAACCGTACAGGTGATTGACGGAGAGGACCTTCAGGTTTTAAAACCCTGCATCGCTGCCCGGGACGAAGGCTACAATGTGGAATGGAGCACGGAACTGCGGGTAGCGCAGGCTTTGGACGAGTATGTGAAGGGCTGGATTGCCATAAAGCTACTGAGCCATGAGCTGAACCTGGGCAGCCCCGACGGCTTTGTATTCAATATGAGCGTTGGGTATGATCTGGCGGGGATCCAGTCTGAAAAGATCGACCGCTTCATAGAAGGAATGAAGTACGCAAAAGAGACGGAGTCCTGGCGGTCATGCCTTGCCTGGACCCGCGAGAATCTTTGCCGTTTCCGGCGTGTGAATGAAAAGTACGCCGACGGCATTGATGACCGGGTGTGCCGCTCTATCACGCTGTCTACCCTTCATGGCTGTCCGGCGGACGAGATTGAGCGCATAGCCCGCTATCTGCTCACGGCGAAGAGGCTGCATACCTATATTAAACTGAACCCTACCTTGCTGGGATACGATTTTGTGCGGAAGACCTTGGATGGTATGGGTTATGAGGACCTGGTGTTCGACGACCGCCACTTCCGGAATGATCTCCAGTTAAAAGATGCGGTGCCTATGTTTAAGCGCCTCCAAGCTCTTGCCCGGCAGCATGGACTGGCGTTCGGCGTCAAGCTGACCAATACCTTACCGGTGAGTATTACACAGGGGGAACTGCCCGGCGAGGAAATGTACATGAGCGGCAGGGGCCTGTATCCGCTGGCTGTCGCCCTGGCGGACCGGTTGAGCAATACCTTCAAAAAAAAGCTTCCTATTTCCTATTCCGCCGGTGCGGATTTTTTCACCATCCGAGATATCCTGGATACCGTGGCGCGG
>WRHG01000099.1 GCA_009783365.1 Clostridia bacterium
GATCATGACCGGCACCGTCTCGCAGAATGAGGAAGAATACCGTGCCGCCGAGGCGGCGGTAGCGCTGTATGGTGCTGACCGCGTCATTATTGACACCTACCCGGACAGCTTCATGGCTGAGCAGGAGACCACGGTTTCCAAGCTGGTTGCGTTCGCGTCCGACCCGGACGTGAAGGCCATCATCATGTGCCAAGGTGTCCCCGGCGCCGCTCCCGCGTTCAGCAAGATCCGCGAAATGGGCCGCGACGACATCCTGTTGATCGTCGGAACCCCTCAGGAGGACCCGGAGGTCATCTCCTCGGTTACTGATATCATCATGTACCAGAACGAGGTGGCTCAGGGCGACCAGATCATTGAAACATTGACCAAGTGGGGCTGCGATGTGTTCATTCATTATTCCTTCCCGCGCCATATGGCCATGGAGCTGATTGTGGCCCGTCACGAGCTGCTTGAGAAGAACGCGGAGGCGTTGGGCATTTTAATGGTGGACGAGACTGCGCCCGATCCCACGGCTGAAGCGGGTATGGCTGCTTCCCAGCAGTTCATCTTGGAAGATGTACCGCGCCAGATGGAGAAGTATGCCGGCAAGAAGGTTGCCTTCTTTACCACCAACTGCGGCATGCAGGTCCCGCTGCAGACGGCAATTTTGGAGTTCGAGAACGCCTATTACCCGACGCCCTGCTGCCCAAGCCCCTACCATGGCTTCCCCTCCTCTCTCTCATTGGAGCTGGATGTTGCCGGAGGCAACGAGGCGGCTCTGCGTAAAGTCGCCGCGAAGCTGGCCGAGTACAACGGCACCAGCCGTTATTCCACATGGGCTGCTCCTGTCGCGATGATGGAGATTGAAATTGCCGCTGCATACGCCACAGAATGGATCGCCGGCAACATCACCGAGCGCAATGACGCTGCGGCAATCTTCCAGCTCATTGAGGAGCGCAGCCCTGGCGCCAACGTAACCCTCTATACCGATGTGAAGGGCAACGAACTGGAAAACTTCTACCTGATTCAGCTTGCTATGGTTGACTTCAACGACTATCTGTAAATATCTCTGACTGTCCCATACATGAGACGGCCCGTCTGCAGTCGAGGCGGGCCTGTCTTTCTGTTGTGGCAGCATCTACACCATGAAGGGGGAACTTCATGAGCGCGGAATATGTGCTGGAAATGAGCCGCATTTCTAAAAAATATGGCGAAAACGCAGTGCTTTCAGACGTGACGGTCGCTGTGCGTCCGGGTGAAATCCATGCGTTGTTGGGAGAGAACGGAGCCGGGAAATCAACGTTAATGAACGTGTTGTTTGGCATGCCGGTGATTCATGCTACCGGGGGGTTCGACGGCGAAGTACGCATCGACGGTGAGGCCCAGCGCATTTTATCCCCCAGCGACGCGATGAATAAGGGAATCGGTATGGTACATCAGGAGTTCATGTTGCTGCCCGGGTTTACCATTACGGAGAACATCAAGCTGAACCGTGAGATTGCCAAGTCAAACGTTATCAGCAAGATTCTTGGAAAAAATCTGGAAACGCTGAATATGAAGCGCATGGCAAAGGACGCGCGAAAAGCAATGAACGATGTGGGCATGGGAATTGACGAATACACATTGGTGGCGGGGCTGCCTGTGGGGTATATGCAATTTGTGGAGATCGCTCGTGAAATCGACAAGTCCGATGTCCGGTTGCTGGTGTTCGACGAACCAACCGCCGTACTCACCGAGAGCGAGGCGGAACAGCTGATCGGCGTGATGAAAGATATCGCATCGCGTGGAATCGCCATCATATTTATAACGCACCGCCTGGAAGAAGTGATAGCGGCCGCCGACCGGATCACCATCCTGCGCGACGGCCAGTTGGTGGCTACCCGCGATACGGCCGACACCACGCTGGTGGAGATGGCCGAACTCATGATCGGAAAGACGGGCGAGGCGATTGTTAGCGCGGAGCCACGCAAGACAGTTGGCAAAAAAACGATTGCCATGTCGGTATCACACCTGACTGTGGCAATGCCGGGCGAGGCGGTAAAGGACGTTTCCTTTGAGGTGCGAGAAGGAGAGATCTTCGGCATCGGAGGTCTTGCTGGACAGGGTAAGGTCGGCGTACCCAATGGGGTGATGGGCCTGTATCCTGCTGTCGGCGAAGTGCTGTTCTACGGCGAACCGCTGCCGCTCAATAACGCCGGGCGCGCACTGAAAGCAGGCCTGGCGATGGTTTCGGAGGACAGGCGGGGCGTCGGATTGCTGCTGGATCAGTCCATTGAGGATAATATCGCCTTTAACGCCATTCAGGTAAACGGTGAATACTTGCGAGGGGGCTTGCGGAACGGCCGTGAGATCCGTAAGATGGCGGAACGGATGATTCACGATTTAGATATTCGCTGCACGTCTCCGGCGCAGCATGCCGGTACATTGTCCGGCGGCAATCAGCAAAAGGTATGCGTAGCCCGTGCGTTGGTGTTGAATCCAAAATTCCTATTCGTCCTGGAGCCTACGAGGGGGATTGATATCGGCGCGAAGAAACTGGTGCTGGAAACGCTTATCCGTTTAAATCGGGATCATGGCCTTACCATTGTGATGGTCAGTTCCGAATTGCTGGAACTCCGATCCATCTGCGACCGCATCGCCATCGTATCAGAAGGGAAAATTGTAGACATTTTATCCGTGGACGCCTCCAGCGCTGATTTTGGCCTGGCGATGTCTGGCATCAAGCCACAGAGAGGGGGCGTTGACGATGCGTAGTCGATGGCTGATCGTCACGGTGACCGCGCTATGCGTCATAGCGATTGCGCTGGTCGGCGTTGGTATAGGCGGCTTTGTTCTCAGCGGCGGAGCGCAACCGGAATCGTTGCTATCCGGTATGCGCCTGCGGGCGCTGCTTATCGCCACCGGTGAGGGGGCGGCCGAATCCTTCGTTGCCGCCGCCAAGAAAGAGGCCAGAGACACCGCGCTGGCTGCCGCGGAGGAGTTGGGATCTAAGGAGAAAATGGAAGCCATCCGCGTTGCAACTGAAAAGGCGGAAAGGGAGGCGCGCGAAAACGCCGCGGTATCTTCAATCGACTACGGTGCGGCGGATACCGGCCCGCTGGAGGTGACAGCCCAGTCGTTGCGCTTGGCGATGGCCGACTATAGCGCTGAGGAGGCGCGCGCTCAAACCGCATTTATCCAAAGGAATGCCGCCTCAGCGGAAGACGCGCTGTCAACAGCCCCGTCCGTTATTGATGATATGCCCAAAGACGACGCGGACGGCGACATGCTGATGGACGATCTGCTGTTGGAAACGGAAGAGGAACCAAGGGTGGACCTTACCGGTTTCGTGGCGACCCCGGAGATGACCCGGCTTCAGGGGATTGTGGGCGAGCGGTATCTGGAGTTGGCGGGAGAGTTGAAGCGGATTTATTCTGTGCTGGACGATGACGCGCTGTTAACGCTGAAACCTGTCTTGCTGCCGCTCATTCACCAAAGCAACGACGATTACCCGTCTGAGTTCGACCGTTATGCCGCTGGCGGCGGTGAGCAGGGGATTCAGGACAGGATTTGGACCGCGCGTATGATCCGCTATGCCGACGATATGGTTACCATAGGCGTCGCGCTATTCATCGTTGCGCTGATGGTGCTATTCAATAAAGCGATCCAGAACCGCATGGGCCTGCCCATGATCATCATAGGCAGCTTCTTCATCCTGTTATGCGTCTTGTCGATGCTGCTGGATCTGTCCATCAACTCGCTTCTGTCCAGCGCCATCGTGCGTATGGGCATGAACAGCGTTATGGTGTTAGCAATGGTGCCGGCGATTCAGTGCGGAATCGCATTGAACCTGGGGCTTCCCGTGGGAATTATCGGCGGCTTGATCGGCGGGCTGCTGTGCATTGAGTTCGGATTTTCAGGATGGTGGGGCTTCTTATTTGCAAACCTGGCCGGCCTGCTCATCAGCGCAGTCCTTGGCTATCTGTACAGCCTGATGCTTAATAAGCTGAAAGGCAGCGAGATGGCTGTCACCACGTATGTGGGCTTCTCGGTAGTATCATTGATGTGCGTCGCTTGGGTGGTGCTGCCTTTTACGTCCCTGGTAATCAAGTGGCCCCTCGGCAACGGCCTTCGCATGACAATTAGCCTGGAGCCGGCTTTTATGCGGTTGCTCGATCGATTTTTGGCATTCCGGATAGGCGGCGTTACCATTCCCACAGGACTGCTTCTGTTTATGGGGCTTGCCTGTTTTCTGATGTGGCTGTTTACGCGCACAAAGACCGGTATCGCCATGCAGGCAGTGGGTAACAATCCCCGTTTTGCAGAGGCTGCCGGTATCAACGTAGACAGGATGAGAATTATCGGCACCACCCTGTCTACCATGCTCGGGGCGGTAGGCATCCTCGTTTTTTCGCAAAGCTATGGTTATATGCAGCTCTACACCGCGCCGCGCACGCTGGGCATTGTGGCGGCTTCGGCCATATTAATCGGCGGCGCCAGCATCTCGCGAGCCCGTATCAGCCATGTGCTTATTGGAACCTTTCTGTTTCACGGCGTGCTGACACTTGGCATGCCGGTGGCAAACGCGCTGATTCCAGGTTCCACCATTTCCGAGACGATACGTATCTTGGTTTCTAATGGAATTATATTATATGCGCTGGCCCAGAAGGGAGGCAAAACCCGTGGGTAAAAAGATACGAACGCTCCTTACGGACAATGCGGTAACGATCCTGTTCATCGTGCTGTGCGCTGTCTGTTTCGCCTATTCGGGGCAATCCTTTTCCTTCCTTTTGTTTGAAATGACCTCCCGCATGACCAGGAATGCATTCATTGTGCTATCCCTGATTATACCCATTATCGCGGGCATGGGGATCAATTTTGCCATTACCATCGGCGCAATGGCGGCGCAAATATCGATTTTATGGGTGCTTGAGTGGCAAATACCAGGTACGCCGGGCTTTTTGGTTGCGATGCTGATGACACTGCCGATCGCGGCGCTGTTTGGCTACTTCGTAGGTAAGATTCTGAACCGAATGAAGGGGCAGGAGATGATCGGCTCCTTGATTCTCGGTTTCTTCGCCAACGGCCTGTACCAACTCCTGTTCCTTTTTATCTTTGGCAATCTGATCCCCTTGCACGCAAACGGCCTGGTGATTAAGGGATCAACAGGTGTGGCCAATACGCTGGACATCAAACCGCAGAAGATGATGTACGCCCTGGATAATCTATGGAAGATCAAATTTGAGTTGGCACTGTACATTGTGATGGCGCTATTGGCAGTATTTGTGGTAACGCGCTTTCTGATGAAGCGCATAACGGCAAAGAGGATGATCCTTTGGATTGGGGCCGCCATAATCGGCTGCATGCTCATTCAGCTGCAATTTGTCAAGGATTGGTTCTCCATGGTACAAATTCCTATGATAACGTTTTTAATGGTTGGGCTGTTGTGCCTGTTTAACCTGGCTATCATGCGCACGCGGCTTGGGCAGCAATTCCGCGCGGTAGGATTAAGCGGCCCTGTTTCCAACGCGGCGGGCATCAATGTGGACAGGACGCGCTTGATCGCCATCACTATCTCCACGGTACTGGCGGCTTTCGGTCAATTGATTTTCGTGCAAAATATGGGTTCCCTGCAAACCTACGGCGCTCATGAGCAGGTGGGACTCTATGCGGGCGCAGCCATTTTGGTAGGCGGCGCGAGCATTGTGCGCGCCACAAACGGCCAAGCGCTGCTGGGCTGTTTGTTGTTCCATATGCTGTTCATTGTCGCCCCACCGGCCGGTAACAATTTATTTGGCGACGCCGCCATCGGCGAATACTTCCGCGTATTCGTGTCCTACGGCGTCATCGCCTTGGCGTTGGTGCTGCACGGCATGCGCAATCGAAAAGTGATGCGGAAGACTTTAGAGGGTCAACTGGATTTGAATGAGGGAGGACCTGGCTCGGCGGAAAGCACCGGCGATGCCATGGGCTGAGAACCCCAATTCCTATTTTGCTGCGGTATTGCTCTTTCTCTATCGCGGATGAGACAAATGCGGGAATCACCCCTGCGAGCGTCCCACCCGCGTTGTTTTATTCTCTGTTTAAGGTTCATTAAAGAAAGTGACTGTATTATAGAGTCAGTTCCAAATGGGAGGAGGGAAACTGTTGGCAAACACGCCCGTTACCATGCCGGCGGTTCGCCGCGACCGCACCCGCATAAGAGAGGCGGGCGTCGGCGTGGCGTTTATTCTGCCCAGTATGCTGGGATGCTTCATTTTTGTGGTTATTCCTTTTGGAGACGCCATCCGGCGATCCTTTACACATGGCTTACAAGGCGCTTTTGCCGGACTTGAAAACTATGTGGGAATTTTTGGGAACGCTTCCTTCCAGCAGGCTTCTGTGAATACCCTGCGTTTCATCGCTTTGTGCGTGCCATTGTTGGTTATCTGTTCTCTGGGGCTTGCCATGCTGCTTTCCAAGCCGTTAACGGGGCAGGGCGCCCTGCGCGCGGCTTTTTTACTGCCGATGGCAATTCCCGTGGCTTCGGTTGCCATGCTATGGCAGGTGTTGTTTCATGGCAACGGCTTGATCAACAGCCTGCTGTCCGTCTTTTCCCTATCGCCGGTGGATTGGATGCGTACGGATTACGCGCTGCTCTGCCTGGTGGTTAGTTACCTGTGGAAGAACACCGGTTATACCATGGTATTATTTTTAGCCGGTCTGGGAGGGATTTCTCCCGCGTTGTACGAGGCGGCTGCCGTGGATGGCGCGGGTCCGTGGCGCCGGTTCTCGTCTATTACCTGGCCGTGCCTCAGGCCTACTCTGTTCACGGTAACGGTGCTGTCACTATTGAACACGTTTAAAGCGTACCGGGAGGCTTGGCTGGTGGCTGGGAATTATCCTCAGGGCAGTATTTATCTGTTGCAGCATACGCTCAACAACT
>WRHG01000100.1 GCA_009783365.1 Clostridia bacterium
CGAGTACACAGGTTTGGGAACCTACAAAGTGAAAGGCGAGAGTATATGGATATTCTCGTGCGCCTATGACAAGAACGATCTTTGCTGGGTACAATGCGAGGTTTCCTACAAAAACAAGCTGCGGCGCGTCTATACGGGTTTGAAGCGCTTCGATACCGCCTCTTTCGAATTTAGCGGTATACCTGTGGAAGAGCCGTCGGACGAGCTGGTTAAAATCACCGACACGTCCAAAGCTATGTATGGCCCTGGCGATGGCTATGGCACATACGACAGCCTGATGGTGGAAAAAGGCCAGACCGTAACCATCATCACCATCGAAAACAATTATGCACAGGTGGAATGGAAGACCCCAAAACAGCGTTATCGCGCTTGGGTGCCGGTTCACACCCTTGCCCGTTGAGTGAGCTTATGAATCGGTAGTGTAAAAAGTTTTGATCATGGGAAAACAACTATCATAAAATTGAACACCAATAAAAAACAGTTCAGCCGGCCGGTGTGATTGCTGCAATCATAGCCGATGATTCGTATGATGTATGATACCGGGCCTGGTTTCCGCTACTTCGTACCAAACAGCCGGTCTCCCGCATCCCCCAGGCCGGGCACAATATAAGCATGCTCGTTCAGCCTGTCATCCATGGCCGCGATGTAGATATCCACATCCGGGTGATCCTTCTGTACCCGCTCCACACCTTCCGAAACGGCGATCAGGTTGATCAAGCGGATATGAGAGCAGCCATGATCCTTAAGAGCGCCAATCCCTGCGGATGCGCTACCTCCGGTAGCCAGCATAGGCTCCAGCACCAGAAGCTCCCGCGATCCGGCGTCCTCGGGAAGCTTGCAATAGTATGGGACCGGCTGTAAGGTTTGAGGATCCCGGTATAGGCCGATGTGCCCCACCTTGGCATTTGGAATGAGGTTCAGCACGCCGCCCACCATGCCCAGCCCCGCCCGCAGAATGGGCACCAGTCCTATGGCTTTCCCGAGCACGCGCGTCATGGTTCTGCAAATAGGGGTTTCAATCTCCACCTCCTCCACCGGCAGATCCCGCGTCACCTCATATACCATAAGCATGGCGATTTCTTCCAGCAGTTCGCGAAAATCCTTCGCCCCCGTTTCCCTGTTACGCATCAGGCTCAGCTTGTGCTGAATCAGCGGATGGTCAAAAACGTGAACCTTTCCCATGCTATGCCCCCTCGCTACAGTCCGGCGCTCTTTCGTGCGCTCACCCAAAAGGTTGCGGGCGCTGCCCGCAAACCCTCCGGCGTATCTTCGTCTTATTGTAGCAGATTGGCCTACGGCATGCAATACGGCGCCTTTACGATGAACTCGCATATCATGTGTACTGCACTTTTTGAAAACATTTTACACAATCCTGACTCATTCTTGATTCGCCTCTGCTAGGCTATAGTCGGACGAATTGAAGAAAGAAGGTGGAATGATGAAGGGTGTCATGAAGATCCGTTGCGCGTTGGTTTTGGTCCTGCTGCTTGTATTCGGTATTGCCGCCGCTGATGCCGCGTATACGCCGATCCTGCCTGAAGGCGCTGAAAAAGTCCCGATGCTCGGTGAGTTCACGCGGATGGACGCCGCGGACTTTACGTTTGCATTGGTGTCAGATCGCACAGGCATTGGCGAGGTTGGCGTTATGGAGCGCGCGGCGGCGCTGATCAATGCAAAGGACGTTGCGTTCACAATGAACGTTGGCGACCTGATCGAAGGCTACACGAAAGACGCTGCCTTATTACGCGATGAATATGCGGAACTTGATCAGGAACTCGGCGCGCTAGACGCTCCGTTTTTCTTTGTGGCTGGCAACCACGATCTCTCATGCGACGAAATGTACGAGTATTATGTGAGCCATCGTGGCGCGCCCTATTACGCATTTCGGTATGGTGAGGCGCTGTTTCTTATGCTCAACACGGAGGACCCGTCCTTTGGCTTCGACGAAGAGATGGAAGAACAGCTTGCGCAGCTTGTGACCCTGGCCAGGCACGATTACGCGCAGGCGGAGGTGATTCTAAAGGGATGGATGGCGGAAATGGGCGAAACGGAAGGCGGAGACGCTGAAGCTGCGCAGCCGGAAAGCGGGCGTTTCAGCGAGGCGCAAATGGCATTTGTCGAAAAGGCGCTGGCTGACAATCAGGATGTGCAATGGACATTCGTTTCACTGCACAAGCCTGCCTGGGAAAATGATGAAAGCGGCTGGGCGCGGATCTCCGAGGCGCTTGATGGCCGCAATTACACGGTATTCAACGGACATTACCACTATTTGAAGAAGACCGTACGCGACAGCATGAATTACATACAGCTTGGGCGCACGGGCGGCAGTTTTCACCGGGAAGGCGATGGTGATATACAGCATATTTCGCTTGTATCGCTTCAGGGCGGCATTCCCACTATCACCTTTGAAACGCTGGACGGAAAGATGCTGACCGTCGATGAGATCGAAACAATCGACTACTCCTACGTGCATTGATAGTACAAGAAACAGACCCAAGAACAAGAAACAAATCTCGCGCATCCGAAAGGGTGGGCGAGATTTGTGTTTACAGTGAATCAAGTTGGTTAACTACAACTGCTTCTTACGCCTAGCCGCGCTGGCCACCACAATTTGCTGCAATCCCACAAACAGCAACAGCAAGCTGCCGATGGCAATTTTACCCCACCAGGAGGACAGGGTACCGTCAAATGTAATCAACGCGGGAATGATGGACTTGAGCATCACCCCGAATAGGGTGCCGATCATGTAGCCCACGCCGCCCGTGAGCAGTACGCCGCCGATGACCGCCGAGGAAATCACGTCCAGCTCCGCGCCCAGCAAAGCCAGGTTCCAGCCGGACTTGACATACAGGCAATAGGCAATGCCCGCTAGCACGGAGCACAGGCCGTTAAAGCCATAGACAAGTATCTTGGTGCGGGCCACGGGCAGGCCCATCAGCTTGGCGGAATGCTCGTTGCCGCCGATGGCGTACACATTGCGGCCGAACCGGGTTTTCTGTAGGATGATGATGCCAATCACGATCATGGCCAGGAACAGGATCACGTTCACATTAATATAGGCAATGGGCTTAACCTTCACCCATTCCCCGTCCACGTACTGCATGATGTTTGCCTTCCAGCCCGCCCAAGCGTCGATCATCTCGTTATTGATGGATATGGAGTCCCGGCTGATCAGCGAGCATATGCCCCGGGCCAAAAACATCCCGGACAGGGTTGCGATGAAGGGAGGCACATCCAGGTACTGGATCATGGCGCCCATCAAAAGGCCCATACCCACGCCCATCACCACGGCGGCCAGAATGCACAGCAGGGGATCAATCCCCAGCACCCCGTTGCCATAGGCGATGAACATACCCGTAAGGGAAGCCACCGCACCCACCGACAGGTCAATGCCGCCGGTGATCAGCACCATCGTCATGCCCACCGCGGAAATGCCGATGTATGCATTGTCGATAAACATCAGCAAGAAGGTTCGCAAGGTGACAAAGCCCCTGTCGGAATACATCAGCGCGCCTACCCCATAGACCACCAAAAAGATGCCGATGGTCGCGAACACCATTAAATATTTGGTATTGCCAAAAAAGCTGGCAATGCCTGACCGCCGGGGTCTTAAATCGTTGGCCTTAAGCATGCGCTTCACCCCCCTGCGGCACTCTGCGAATTCTTCTGGTGGACATCCATTTGCGTACAGGCTCGGATTGCAGCACGATGACCACGATAATGATCATGGCCTTGAATGCCATGATCGCTTCCGATACCACGCCGAAGTAGTATACCAGCGTGGTGATGGTGCGGATAATGATGGATCCCACCACCGTGCCGGCCAGGTTAAACTTACCGCCCGACATGCTTGTACCGCCGATGACCACAGCCAGGATGGCGTCCAGTTCGTAGTTGAGGCCGGCGTTGTTGGAGTCGCAGGAGGAGATGCGGCTGGCGTAAATGAGGCCGGCGACGCCGGATAGGAACCCTGTGAGGGCGTGGGCGATCAGGATGATCCGGTCGGACCGCAGGCCGGACACGCGGCTGGCGCTCCGGTTAACTCCCACCGACTCAATGAACATACCGAAAGAGGTGAGCCGGGTAAAAAGCGCCACCCCCGCTACTACAAGGGCGCTCCAGATAATGGGCATGGGCAGGGCAAAAAGACTGCCCCGGCCGATGAACTGGAAGGGGGTAAACATGGTGGTAAATTGCTTACCGTTGGTGGTGATCTGCGCGATGCCCCGGCCCGCTACCATCAGCACCAGCGTGGCAATAATGGGCTGCATCTTGAACTTGGCGATCAGCGTGCCGTTGAAGAGGCCCATGAGGAAGCAGACCAGCAGGGGCACCACGATAGCCAGATAGAACGGCTGCACCGTATAGTCCCCGGGGGTGTTGTACACCGTCACGTCCCACCGGAGAAATTTAAGCGCCATCGCCCCAGCCACCGCCATCAGCGCGCCAACTGAAAGATCCGTACCGCCCAGCGCGATGACCAGCGTCATACCCATAGCGATAATGGTAATCTCCGCCGAACGGTTCAGGATGTCAATCAGCGAGCCGTATAGCATGCCGGTCTCCGCCTGGTATTCGATTTTGAAGAACTCCGGCCTGAGGATGAGGCACACCAGAAGAATCAGCGCCTCGGCGATGATCGCCCAGACCAGCTTGGATTTCAATATGGATTCCCGGTTCTTCACGCGGACTCACCTGCCTCTCCAGCGATAACGCGCATGATGTCGGTTTGTGCACAGTTCTCACCCTGCAATTCGGCGGCTTTCTGGCCGTCGCGCATCACCAGGATCCGGTTGCTGCACCGGATGATCTCGTCCAGCTCCGAACTGATGAAGATCACGCCCACGCCTTTGCCGCACATCTCCAGCATCAACTTTTGAATCTCGGCTTTGGCGCCCACATCGATGCCGCGGGTAGGCTCGTCCAGGATCAGCACATCCGGCTGTGTGGCCATCCAGCGAGCCAGGATGACCTTTTGCTGGTTGCCGCCTGACAGCTCGCCCACCCGCTTCTCCGCATCGGGGGTGACAATACCCAACAGCCGGATATATTGATCCGCCAACTCGGATTGCTCCTTGCGGGACATGGGCTTCATGAACCCGCGTTTTGCCTGTACCGCCAGGGCAATGTTCTCCCGCACCGACAGGTCGCTGATAATCCCGTCCTTTTTGCGGTCCTCCGGACAAAATGCCATCTTCCGGTTAATCGCGTCCAACGGCATTTTAAAACGGACCGGCTTACCCTTTAATCGGATGGCGCCGTGAGCGGGCCGGGTCACGCCGAAGAGCATCTCCGCCGTCTCGGTGCGTCCCGAACCCAGCAAGCCTGCAAAGCCCAGCAACTCCCCCTGTTTCAACTCCAGGGAAATTCCCTCCACCTTCCCCGGAATGCCTGCATCCTCGGTCGCCAGGACCACAGAGGCGTCCTCCTGCAGCATGGCGCGCTTTAAATTGTAGATTTCGTTGATATCTTTGCCGATCATGCAGGCAACCAGCTCCAGTTTCGTGGTTTCGCTGGTCTGGAACTCCCCTGCAAGCCGGCCGTTCCGAAGCACCGTGATGCGGTCGGCGATCTCAAACACCTGATCCAAAAAATGCGTGATAAAGATAATGCCCAAACCCTGTTCACGCAGATCCCGCATCACGTAAAACAGCCGCCGGACCTCATTGTCGTCCAGGGAAGACGTAGGTTCATCCAGGATCAGCACCTTGGCCTGAACATCCACAGCCCGGGCAATGGATACCATTTGCTGGATTGCGGTGGAATAATCGGATAACGGCTGCGTCACGTCGATTCGGACGTTAAAACGGTCCAACAGTTCAGCCGCGCGCCGGTTCATTTCTTTCCAATTGATCTGGCCGCGCCGCATGGGTTGGCGGCCTACGAAAATATTCTCCGCCACCGTGAGGTTGGGGCACAGGTTAATCTCCTGAAACACCGTGGAGATTCCCAGTTCCATGGCATGCTGCGGCGTGGTAGGCCTGATGTCGGCGCCGTCCAGACCGATCCTGCCCGCGTCCATATGGTTGACGCCGGTGAGGCACTTGATGAGGGTGGACTTACCGGCCCCGTTCTCACCCAGCAGCGCGTGCACCTCTCCGCGCCGCAGGGTAAAGTCCACGTTGTCCAGCGCTTTTACGCCCGGAAACTGGATTTCAATTCCCTGCATGGTCAAAATGGCCTCCTGGTCCATGCGCAATCCTCCCCCTGTTAGTTATAGAATATAGTGATAATCATTCGCCCTTCCCCACGGCTGCTCCTTGTATGCAAAAAAATATTCGCCTATAGGGACCGTTATAAGCGGAATGACCCTGCTTTCCGGCAATGATTCCAACAGCGGATGGGGGAACTCCCCCATCCGCTGCCGCAACGCCTTTTGCTCAGGCCACGGAGGGCCTTATAAGGGTTGATGTCCTAGTATTAGTATACGCGGGTGTCAACCACATCCACGGCCCTCTCGGTTACCACATCGCCAGCTGCGGTGTAGGCGATGCCACCGTTGATGTCATAGGCAAACTCATCGGGATGGAGAATGTCCCTGCTCAGGACGGCGGAACCGTCTTCCAAAGCCTTGATCAGAGGAATCACAGCGCTGGAGTAGAGGGGGGTGCACTCGATGGTGGCGTTCATCTCGCCGGCCACGATGGCGTCATACGCGGTCTTCACGGCGTCGCAGCCAACGATGATGATGTCCTTGCCGGGCACCTTGCCGGCGGCCTTGATGGCCTCGATGGCGCCCATCGCCATGCCGTCGTTTTGCGCGAGCAGCACGTCGATCTTGTCATGCGCCTTCAGGAAGCTCTCCATGACGGCCTGGCCCTCCGCGGGGGTGAAGTTGCC
>WRHG01000101.1 GCA_009783365.1 Clostridia bacterium
GGTGTTGGTATTCACGCCCATCGGCATGATTCTCTTACCACCCCCATTGCCCGCAGTGACCATGGTGCATATTCCTGTTATCCTGGCCGTCCTGGTGGAAGGTCCCCTGGTAGGACTTGCGGTTGGGCTGGTTTTTGGCGTGTGCAGCCTGATCCGGGCTTGGGAAAGCGGTATGGTAGGGCTTACGCTGTTTTTCCGAAATCCGCTGGTAAGTGTGCTGCCTAGATTGTTGATCCCGCTTGTGGCGCTGGGGATTTACATTCTTTGGCAAAAGGCTTTTAAGACAAGGCGTTTGATGGATCGGATTGGCGCAGGGGTTGCCGCTGTTTTTGGAGCGCTCACCAATACAGTCTGCTGTTTGGGTATGATTCTGCTGCTGTACGGGCAGGAATTGAATGAACTGCTGAATGGGATGCTAACCAAAGGCGAGATATCGGAAGTCTATGCGAACCATGCAGCAGGATGGCTGGTGGCTGTGGTGGGACTGCCAAACGGAATCGCTGAAGCCGCCGTGGCGGCTATATTGATCCCTATTTTAAAAACCGCCGTGGACGCCTTGGGAAAGAGAGCGGGACGGAACGTATCCGCAACGGCGCATAAGGGGCGGGAATTATGATATTTACCATGGACGTGGGGAACACCAGTATCAAGACCGCCCTGTTCGAAGGCGCCGCAATGCGTAATTATTGGCGCATTGCAACCAGCATCACCCATACCTCGGATGAGTATGGGATCCTTCTGTCGGGTCTGTTTGACCACGAAGGAGTTGATATGCGGGCGGTGGAGGGCATTGTCATGTCCAGCGTGGTGCCTACCATCAACTATACGCTGGAACATATGTGCAGGAATTACTTTCACAGACAGCCCATGGTTGTGGCGCCCGGTATTAAGACTGGTATTAACCTCAAGTATGAAAACCCGCGGGAGTTAGGCAGCGATCGGATAGCCAACGCTGTGGCAGCCTATGAGCTATACGGAGGCCCCAGCATTTTCATTGATTTTGGCACGGCTACCAGCTTTGGAGCGTTGGACGGCGACGGTTCCTTTTTGGGCGGATGCATTTGCCCGGGCATTAAGCTGGCCAGTGAAGCGCTGGTGCGGGATACGGCCAAACTGCCGCGCTTTGAGCTGGTGAAGCCCGACCATGTCATTGGCAAAACCACGATCGCCAACCTGCAATCAGGACTGATTTACGGGTATATTGGCCAGGTGGACTACCTGGTGCGGCAGATCAAAAAAGAGTTGGGCGCGCCTGGCGCTTTTGTGGTTGCTACTGGCGGCCTGGCGCTTCTGGTGGCGGAAGAAGGCGGCGTAATCGATAAACTGGACGGGATTTTAACCCTCAAGGGCCTGCGCATATTGTATGAGCGTAATCAATAGAGATACCGCGAGCGTTACTGCGGTGAAAGGGTGGACAGGGTGGATCGGGTTGTAAATGTTGGTTTTTTAGGCTGCGGAAACGTGGGGAGCGGCGTGTGGCGGTTGCTGGAAAATTTTGACCGGGAAATAAAGCATCGCGCAAACGTATCCTTTCGGGTCCGGAAGGTGCTGGTACGCGATATGGGAAAGGACAGGGGTGTCGATTTTCCAAAAGGGGTATTAACGCAACGAGCGGCGGACGTGCTTGAAGACCCGGAGATTTCCATGGTGGCGGAGTTTTTAGGGGGTGAGGAACCCGCTAATCGCTGGATGCGGCAGGCGCTCAGCGCGGGAAAGACCGTAGTCACGGCAAATAAGGTCGCCTTTGCCCTTCATTGGCATACGCTACATAAGGCGGCGAAGAAAACAGGCGCCGGGCTTTACTATGAAGCTGCGGTTTGCGGAGCCATACCCATTGTCCGCTCCCTGGAAGAAAGCCTGCAAGCCAACCGTATCGACAGGATCCTTGGCATCGTTAACGGCACAACCAACTATATCCTCTCGCGCATGAGCAAGAACAAAGAAAATTATGAAGATGTGCTGCGGGAGGCACAGCGGCTGGGTTTGGCGGAACCCGACCCGGCCGCGGATGTGGAGGGTTTGGATGCCGCGTATAAGCTAAGCATCCTAGCCAGTCTCGCGTTTCATGGGCGTGTCCCCTTCGAAAACGTATATATGGAAGGAATCACCGATATCCAGACAGAGGATATTGCCTGTGGCCAGGAGCTCGGATATACCTTAAAGCTGCTTGCCATCGCCAAACGGGATGGCCTAAATGTTGAAACGCGAGTTCATCCCGCATTCATTCCCAGCGAGCACCCCCTGGCCAATGTGTCCGGTTCTTTTAACGCAGTTTTCATCAAGGGGCACGCCTGCCAGGAAATGATGTTCCTGGGCCGGGGCGCCGGAGATATGCCTACGGCCAGCGCTGTCGTCAGCGATTTGGTGCGGGCGGCTTCCGTGCAGAAGCACCTTTATTCCACTTTTGAGAATGAACTGAACCCGGCGGTACCTTTTCATAGGAACTTGGATTGGGAATGCTCCTACTATATCCGTGTGCTGGCCAAGGACGAGCCGGGCGTGCTGAGCCGGATTGCCAAAGCCTTCGCCGACCAAGGGGTCAGCATTGCAGCCATGCAGCAAAAAGGCCGGCAATTGTTGGGATGGGCAACCATGGTGATCATCACGCACAGGGCACGCGAAAAAGCCATGCAGGAAGCGCTGAAAGCCATCCCTCGGGAGATCGGCACGCTGAAAAGCATGATCCGGGTAGAGGAAGCGTAATTACAATGGATGAGTATTAAACAATGACGAAATTTGGTCAGGTTGTTGCATATCATCAAGAGACAGGCATGGCGACCATTGTCTACGCAAGGCCTGAAGCCTGTGAAAAATGCGGCGGATGCGGTGCGGCCAGCCATCAAGGAACCATTTGTCTCAAGGCTGATTGCGCCGAGGGGAACTGGGTACGGATCGAACTGCCCAAAACGCGTTTTTTGCAAGCGGCTGCAATGGCATATGTCCTTCCTTTGTTTGGGCTCCTGCTGGGGCTTGGCGCGGGGTATTGGGGAGGCGGTAAAACGGATGGCTTCACATTGGCTGGGGGGGCTTTGGGTCTGGGCTTAAGCATACTGCTGCTTCGGTTCAATGAGCGGCGGATTGCAGGCAGGCCGGAATGGCAACCCCATGTGTTGGACGTATACCTAAAAAAGCCCGCCCCGGAAGATATCGGTTGCGGCGGATCGTATAGGCAGTACTGATACTGCTCTCTGATTGAAACGCTGATATCTTGTCCGTCTTTTGTGTTTTCACTGCGACTTCTCCGTTCAGCGAAGCGCTGCTACGCCTCACTTCGGCGGCTTTGTGAAAACGTAAAATCCGTTCCAGTCTATTCGTCGTTTCAATCGACGATCAGTATGAAAAGGCGAGGGATGATTTCCCCCGCCCTTAGTATGATCGGATGATCTTACCCGAAATGACGCTTGAGCAATCCGTCAAAGCCCTCGCCGTGGCGGGCTTCGTCCTTGCACATTTCATGGACGGTATCATGGACGGCGTCCAGGCCCAGTTCCTTCGCCAGAGTGGCTAATTCCTTCTTGCCGCCGGTCGCGCCCCACTCCGCTTCGGCGCGAAGCTCCAGATTCTTCTTGGTGCTGTCCGTTACTACCTCGCCCAGCAACTCGGCAAAGCGGGAGGCATGGTCAGCCTCTTCAAAGGCATAACGCTTAAAAGCTTCCGCCACTTCCGGATAACCATCCCTGTCCGCTTGACGGCTCATGGCCAGGTACATACCAACTTCGGTGCACTCGCCCTGAAAATTCATGCGCAGCCCTTCCAGCACGCGGGAGTCTACGTCCCTGGCGATGCCTATACGATGTTCGTCTGCGTATGCTTTTTCACCGGCTGCTTTTTCAAACTTAACTTTAGGCGCCTTGCACTGGGGACAGAATTCCGGAGCTTCCGTGCCCTCGTGTACATACCCGCAGACCTTGCAAATCCATTTCATTCTTGATTTCTCCTTTCACTATCTGGTGATATCGGATCATCCGATGATCATCTGATTCATTATCTATTTACCCACAAACCGATGTGGGTGAAACATATAAATAGTTCCGGTTAGTATTTTTGCAGCAGCGCGCTTTCCATATCGGATTTTTCACAAACGGTTTCATGGAGGACGGGCAGGGTTTTTAATTCTGAAATTTGCTTTGGCATAGCCATTCGCGTGTACTCCTGCAGCGCTTCGGCGCAGTCGAAGACATTCGTGTACTTCACGCTTTTTTTTCCTCGCAGGGAAGCCAGAACATGGTCTGAGAATTTATAGGGGCTGGCCGTAGCCACCAGCACGGCAAGAGTGTGGTCGTTGGTTTGGGACCGGTACTGATCCAGCACATGGCTGGCTACTGCCGTGTGAGGGTCAAACAGGTACCGTTTGCGTTCATATACGGTACGAATCTCTTCAGCGGTCATCATATCATCCGCAAATCCTGCCCAGAAGGTTTTTTGCAGATCAATTAAGCGCTGGGCGCCAATGGAGAAGCTCCCGCATTCCGCCAGCAGGTTCATCCAAGTTTTTACGAGCGCCGGGTCTCTGTCTGTGCTTTCATAGAGCAGTCGCTCCAGGTTGGAGGAGACAAGGATGTCCATACTGGGCGACATGGTTTGAAAGAAGGCGCGGTGTGTGTAATAGGTGCCATCGGTAAAGAAGTCCGTTAAAACGCTGTTCCGGTTGCTGGCACAGATCAAACGGCCGATAGGCAAACCCATCCGCTTCGCGTAATACCCGGCCAAGATGTCGCCAAAATTGCCTGTGGGCACAACAAAATTGACCGGCTGCCCCATACGCAGCGCCCGCGCGTTCACCAAATCTGTGTACGCGGTAAAGTAGTAAACAACCTGTGGAATCAAGCGTCCAAAATTGATGGAGTTGGCTGAGGAAGGCAGCTTGCCCAAGCGATTCATCTTTTGACGGAATGCGTCGCTGGAAAGGAGGCGTTTAATGATGCGCTGGGTATCGTCGAAATTTCCCTTTACGCCGATCACGTGGGTATTGGAGCCGCCGGTGGTGGTCATTTGAAGTTGCTGGATAGGGCTGACCCTGCCATGGGGATAAAAAATCGCGCAGGAGGTTCCGGATACGTCCTTAAAGCCTTCCAGGGCTGCTTTGCCCGTGTCGCCGCTGGTGGCCGCCAGGATGCTGATTTCACGGTCCTCACCGTTTTTTTGGGCTGCTTGGGTGACCAAGTGCGGCAGGAGGCTGAGAGCAATATCCTTGAACGCCAGGGTTGGGCCGTGGAACAACTCCAGCACATAAGTGCCCGTATCCAATTGCTTTACCGGTGCGATGGAGGGATCGTCAAAAGCGGGAATCGCGTAAGCGCTGTTGACCGCGGTTTCAATTTCCGTGATGGCATAGTCTTCTAAAAAATCCCTTAGCACACGGGCCGCGCGCTGCTGGTAGCTATCCTGTTGAAACGCGGTCAGCCTCTCGATGCTGATTTGCGGAAACATGGATGGAACATATAGCCCGCCGTCCTGAGCAAGCCCCCACAGTATGGATTGGGAGGCAGTTACGCAGGCGCCGCCGCGGGTCGAAAAAAAGGACATGGGTTCAGCTCCTCGTTTGCTTGGATAATAATCAAAGATCAAATAAGCTGCCGTCCATTGCGGCAGCTTTATGATACACGTTTTGGAGTCTGGTGTAAAGGTGTTTACGGAGTGACGTATTTTTGAATAAAGTCAGGCAACTCCGCAGGGTCCTCACTGACTGAAAGAACAAAATCTACGCTGTGCTTATTGCTGAGCTCCTCCATCCGTACAAATAACCAAGCGGTGGCCGAAAGGTCCGCCTTAATCAGCTTTTTGAAAGCGTCAATCACAATGAGACCGATGTCGAAATTCTGCGCTACTACGCCGTATAAAAATCCCATGAACATTTGGTCGGATACCATCTGGTACTCGCCTGCGTTGATGAAGCGAACTTCGTGACGAAGGTCAAACATATAACGATTGTCATCGTCAATGAAAACGATGTCGTGTTTGCTGTTTTGCGATGCCTGGTTTGTCATGTCAATGATTCGCTTGGTTTTTCCTGAACCTTTTTTACCGGCAACTACCTGAATCAATGGGTTCGCCCCCCTTATGAATTTCTGCCTTTGCGCCCCAATGGCCCTGAAAGCCGCTTCATACGAATGTTCCGCGTCTTTCGCCGCGGTTGCCCTCTGCAGCCATTATAGCATGAACTCCATGCAAATAGCAACCATTTCAAAGGGAAATGATGTGGTGCAAACAGTCCTACGATATGGTGACATCACTCATGACGGGGGGTTCTCACGTGCTTTCAACCAGGGTTCGCCGGCAAGTCTGAGGCGCAATTCCTCCATATCCATGGAAGGTACGCGACGGAAGGGAGCATCCGGGGAGTCGGCCTCAATGCCGCATATGGCATGGAATTCGCAGTAGTTACAGGCGGAAATGGCTTCGCTTTGAACGGGGGCAATGTGGGTTTCGCCGCTGAATATACGGTCTGCCAAGATGGCGGCCATATCCCGAGCATGGGCTAATAAAGCTTTCATTTGCCGCATATCAAGAGCTTTTGCCAGGCTTTTCAGGGAACCGTCCTGATTGAGCATTTTCGGAAGGACTATTCCCTGCTCATCCATTGCGTTCATGATTTCCACATCCGCCAGCGCGATGCCGCGCAACTGCAATA
>WRHG01000102.1 GCA_009783365.1 Clostridia bacterium
GTCCTCCAGCAGCTGCAGACCGTACTTTTCCGCAATGGCCGTCAGCGCCGGATAGTCTGCAGGTAAGCCGAACAGATCCACGGCAATGATGGTTCGCGGGCGCAGGATACCTTCCGTAAGGACCCTTTGAATCGCCGCCTCCAGCGCTGCGGGAGAAATGTTGAAGGTATGCGGATCAATGTCCACGGGTATGGCTGTGGCGCCCAGGATGGACGCGCAGCCCGCCGAAGCGAAGTAGGTGAAATCCGAGGTGAACACCGCATCTCCGGCGCCTACTTTCCAGGCCATCAAAAGCAGGGTGAGGGCGTCCGTGCCATTGGCGCAAGATACGCAATGCCTGCGTCCTACATAATCGGCAAGCCGCCGCTCCAGTTCTTCCACCTGTTCTCCAAGGATAAAGTGCGCCTTGGCGATTACGCCGGCTATCTGGGCGTTGATTTGTTTTTGCAGCGCCTTGTATTGAGCGTTTAAGTCATGAAACGCAACCGGCGTTTTCACCGAGGAACCGTCTTCCGCCCCTGGGCGCCGCGTTTCCAAGCCGCTTACGGGAAAAACGCTTCTATTACAGCGCGCCATCATTCCACTTCCTTCAAGCCCTCGCCGGAGGATTCAAATTTTCGCCCGCAGCCGCCGCAGATCCGGACGGCATCTCCGGCAGTACCCGGAGGGACCCAGGGGCCTAGTTTATGACCGCAGGCGCACACGAAACCGCAAGGCCTGGCGGGAACGCCTTGTACCAGGACATGGGGCGGAACATCAGCCGTCACCACAGCGCCAGCGCCGATCATGGCGCAATGCCCGATGGTATGGCCGCATACGATGGTCGCGTTGGCCCCGATGGTGGCGCCGTCCTCCACAAAGGTTCGCATAAAGATTTCGCGTCTCTTTGGATAAGCGGCCCTGGGCGTAAGGTCGTTTGTAAATACGCAAGATGGTCCGCAAAAGACGTTATTGCCAAGGGTAACGCCTTCATAGACACTGACGTTGTTTTGTAGCTTGCATCCATTTCCGATGCGTACATGGCTGCCTACATAGACGTTTTGCCCCAGTCGGCATCCTCTGCCAATAACCGCGCCGCTTTGTACATGGGTAAAGTGCCAAATCTGCGTGTCGTCGTCTATTTGCACGCCGTCATCCAAACATGCGCTGGGATGCGCAAAAAAGCTCATGATTGAAACCTCCCGATAAAGTCTGTGGTTGCGCAATCATCAAGGGGCAGGCGTACAGCCTTTCCCCGGGCGGCGGAAAGATAGATGGCAAGCACTAACTCTACGGCTTTAAGCCCCGCTTCGCCATCCACATATGGAGGCCGGTTTTCAAGTATCGCCCGGGCCATGTCCGCGTATAGGGGAGCATGGCCGAAGCCATAAACAGTAGGCGGGTTTTCAGCGAACTCCATTTTGATTGTGGCGGGATCTCCCCGGCCGTCACGGAAATCCCACTCATCAATCCGATTGACGCTTTTACCGCCCGCCTTCACCGTGCCGTCCCGGCCAAAAAGGTAGAGCGTCTCCTCCAGGTTGTGAGGATAGACGTTTGTGGTGCCTTCTATGAGGCCATAAGCTCCGTTTTGAAACTTGATCAACGCCATGCCAATGTCCTCCGCCTCGATATAGCTGTGCTCCAGATTGTCTGTGTAAGCGGTTACTTCCGTGACGTCGCCGCCCATCATCCAGCGGAGAAGATCAATATTGTGGATGCATTGGTTCATCAGCGCGCCGCCGTCCTGCGCCCAGGTGCCGCGCCATGGAGACTGCTCGTAGTACTCAATGCCCCGGCGCCAGCGTACGTGGGCCGCTCCGTGGAGCATACGCCCAAAGCGTTGTTCATCTACAGCGGCTCGAATTTTTTGGATGGATTTATTGAAGCGGTTTTGATGGCAGGTGCAGAGCCTTACATGCTTATCGGCGGCGGCGGCAATAAGCGCGCGGCAGTCTTCCATGGACAGAGCAAGAGGTTTTTCAATGATCACATGACATCCGGCAGCGATACAATGAAGCCCCATTGCCGCATGTTTTCCGCTCTCTGTGGCGATGACCGCAACATCGGGCTGAACATTTTCCAACATGCGCACGTAGTCCGTATAACAGGCCACGGACTCGCGCCTTTTTTCAGGCAATGGCTGGAGTAGCGTTTCCATCCGCTGTGGAATCACATCACAGACAGCAGTCAATTCAAACAAATCCAAATTTTTCATCACTGCCGAGATATGACTGGGTGCGATCCGGCCGCAGCCAATCAGCGCTATGGTTATGGGCGATCCGTGGCCGGATGCCTTGCCATCAGCCACATTTACCGTTTTTGGCATTCTCACTCTCCAACGTTCTTTATAATAGTCGTATATTCCCTCGCCGTTCCACATGCTTCATCGCATTCTTTGTGTCCAGGATTAAGGAGGCGTGCCGGGCCACAAATTCATAATCCACTGCCGTGTGGCAGGTGGTGATCATCACCAGATCATATGCTTTCAACGCTTTTTCCGTCAGCGCGGGAATCCCCTCGTATCGATTGCCTGCGTGCTCATAGGCAGCAATATGGGGGTCGAAAAAAGAAACTTCAGCGCCCAAGGCATGAAGGCGGGCAATCACTCGCAGGGCGGGGCTTTCCCGGTAATCGTCTATATCCTGCTTGTATGCTACGCCCAGCACCAGCACATGAGCGCCATTTACGGCCTTCTTCTGTTCGTTCAGGGCGCGCATGGCCCGATGGACGCAATATTCCGGCATACGATCGTTGATGACCATGCTGGCCTCAATCATGGACGTATGAAAGCTGAACTCCCTGGCTTTCCAGCTGAGATAACAGGGGTCCAGGGGGATGCAATGGCCTCCGGGTCCAGGACCCGGATAAAATGCCTGAAAGCCGTATGGCTTGCTTTTAGCAGCCTCAATAACTTCCCAGATGCTGATGCCCATTCTGTCACAGAGAATTGCCAACTCATTGATCAGACCGATGTTGACGTTACGGTAGGTGTTTTCCAGGATTTTTTCCATCTCCGCTACAGCGGGGGAACTCACCCTGTGTACGGGAGCCTCCAGCACGGCCTCGTAAAGGGCGGCGGCAATATCCGTGCATTGAGGGGTGATGCCGCCCACCACTTTGGGGGTGTTCTTGGTTTTATAGAAGGCGTTGCCGGGATCCACCCTTTCCGGAGAAAAGGCCAGGAAAAAATCCTTGCCGCAGGCGAGGCCGGAACTTTCCAAAATGGGCTTGACAAGTTCCTGAGTGGTGCCGGGATAAGTGGTGGACTCCAGCACTACCAACATGTCCTGATGCAGGTGGGGAAGGATACTTTCCGTAGAGGTGCGGACAAAGCTGATGTCCGGCTGCTGATGGGCGTCCAGGGGTGTGGGAACGGCAATGCAAACACAATCGCAGGAAGCGACGGAAGCGAAGTCCGAGGTGGCTTTCAAATGGCCGCCTTTCACCACTTCCTCCAGGTCGGCGTTTACTACGTCGCCGATGTAGTTTTGCCCCCGATTAACCATGTCTACCTTTTGAAGCTGAACATCAAATCCAATCACATAAAACCCGGCTTTGGCCTTTTCCACCGCCAACGGCAGACCCACATAGCCTAACCCGATCACGCCCAGCGTCACGGTACGGTCCTTTATTTTTTGTATGAGTACAGACATTGCGGTCTCCTTTACGGGACGAATCCTTGCCTATCATACCCTATGCGGTTCCATAATGTCAATGTGAGGGCTGCCGCCAAGGCGTGGTCCGGTCAGGTGACCCGTCCGCCGCGAGGGCGCTTGCTGCTGTTACGCCTTGGGCGCGGCGGCCGTGCTTCGGCCTGCCCATGGGTATCTATACGGGCAATCGCCCGGGCTTCACGAATCAGGGGGTGGTTCTTAGGGTTTCTCCATTGGAGCAAAGCGCGCTGCATGGCTTTTTCATGAAGCGTTCTGGGAACGAATACCGGCTTCATGGTTCGAGGATCCAACCCAGTATAGTACATGCAGGTGCTTAACGTGCCGGGGGTTGGATAAAAATCCTGCACCTGTTCGGGCTGGTGACCGGTACTTCGCAGATGGTCGCCAAGCGCAACCGCGTCTTTAAGGGTAGCGCCGGGATGGCCGCTCATCAAGTACGGTACCAGGTACTGTTTGAGGCCCAAGCGTCTGTTCACCGCTGTGTAACGGGCCGCAAAACGGTCGTAGACCTCCCGCCCCGGCTTGCCCATCAGCGCCAGCACACCGGGGCTGATATGCTCCGGCGCCACCTTTAGCTGCCCGCTGATGTGATGCTTGCATAAGTCCGCGAAAAAACGTGGGTCAGGATCCGCCATCAAGTAATCAAAACGCAAGCCAGAACGGATGAACACCTTTTTAACCCCGGGAAGCCGGCGCATTTTCTCCAGGATTTCCGCCAGTTCCCGGTGGCTCACCTTTAAATGCTTGCAAGGATGGGGATAGAGACATTGCCTGTGCTTACACGCACCGATTTGAAGCTGCCTGTCGCAGGCTATGTGACGAAAGTTGGCTGTGGGGCCGCCTACATCATGGATATAGCCACCGAAACCCGGAAGCCGGGTAATCAGTTCAGCCTCGGCCAATAAGGATTTTTCACTACGGGAAGTGACGATTCGCCCTTGATGGAAGGTGAGGGCACAAAAGCTGCAAGCGCCAAAACAGCCGCGTGTGGCAGAGATGGAAAAGCGTACTTCCTCCAGGGCTGGAACACCCCCAAAGGCGTTATAGCTTGGATGGGCCGAGCGGGTGAAGGGGAGAGCATAAACGGCGTCCATCCGTTCCCGGGTGAGGGGTATAGCGGGCGGGTTTTGCACCAGAAAGCGGCCCGTGTCCTGCTTTTGGCACAGAACCCTGCCCCGTACCGGGTCCTGTTCCTCATAGGCGGTCAGAAAAGCGTTCGCATAGGCCCCCTTGTCTTTCACGACCCGTTGGTGGGATGGCAGCAGCAGAGCTTCTTCCGGCGGGCTTTTCGCCATATAACAGCAGCCTCGGAGGCCGGGCAGTTCCTCGGTGGGCATACCGCGCTTCAGCCAATCCGCGCAAATCAGAACCGACTGTTCACCCATGCCGTAAATCAGCAGGGTGGCCGCGGAGTCCACAAGGATGCTGTGACGTACCCGGTCATCCCAATAATCATAATGGGAGAACCGGCGCAGGGACGCTTCCATACCCCCGATTAGGATGGGGACTCCCGGATAGGCCTGGTGAATTCGGTTGCAATAGACCGTTGTGGCCCTGTCCGGCCGCAGACCCACCCGTCCTCCCGGGGCATACACGTCCGTGTTGCGACGTTTTTTTGCGGCGGTGTAATGGTTTACCATGCTGTCGATTACGCCGGATGAAACCAAAAAACCGAGCCTGGGCCTTCCAAAGAACGTAAAACCATCGTGTGAATGAAAATCAGGCAGGCAGATCATGGATACCTTATATCCTGCGTTTTCCAATACCCTGCCGATGATGGCGTGCCCAAAGGAGGGGTGGTCTACGTAAGCTTCTCCCACCACAAAGACGAAGTCCGGCGGAGTTGCCTCAGGCGCAAGCGCTTCCGCGCCGGGTCCGTTTCCAGCACAAGGCATGTGCGCTTCCAAACTATCGGCGGGCGGGGCTAACGGCAGAAATTTCGTGGGAACATACCGTGCTGTGCTTTCCTTATGCGTGTCCATTCATCCACCTTCTCAGTAAGCATTATATGCGCCACATCAGCGCAAAACAATAGCCGCACAGTATATTTTGGGGAAAGGAGGTAAAACTTGCAGGAGGCGAAGAAAGGGATGTAGAAAACCTCGATTAAAACCGAATGGAGGGATATTACGTGGGTAAAGTTCGGGTAGCGGTTATCGGCCTTGGTTTTGGGGGCGAGTTTGTACCGATTTATCAAAAGTACAACGACGCTGAATGCATTGCGGTTTGCCGCCGGAACAAACAAATGCTGGACGAGTTTACCAGCCGTTTTCACATTGAAAAAGGTTACGACGATTATCAAGATTTGCTGCGAGACCCTGACATAGACGCGGTACATATCAATTCCGATCTGGGCAATCACGGCTGGATGGCCATTGAAGCGCTGAAGGCGGGAAAACATGTCGCATCTACGGTAGCCATGTCATTGAAACAAGAAGAATGCGAAGAGATTGTGCGCTTGGAAAGCGAAACTGGCAAGGTGTATATGATGATGGAAACAGCGTTATATACGCGCGAATACCTGTACGTAAAAAAAATGCGTGACGAAGGAAAATTCGGCGATATTCAATTTGTACGCAGCGATCATATGCAAAACATGGCTCTTGATGGCTGGCCGGCATACTGGCAGGGCTTTCCTCCGTTTTTAAACGGTACGCACGCGCTGTCGCCCATCATCTCCATACTGAACAAACGCCCCAAGTCGGTCATCGCCCACGGATCGGGCAGGCTCAGCGAGAAACGCGCCGGTAATCACGGCTGTCCGTTCGCGGCGATCACCGCCACGTTTACGTTTGAAGACAGCTACGTGACAGGAGAGTCCACCCGCTGGATCAACGAGACTATCCGGCAGTGCCGCGAAGGGTTCGACGTATATGGGACGGAAGCTTCTTTCGAGTGGGAGCTCGAAATCGACGGCGGGCACGTCATTCATACCGGCATCGA
>WRHG01000103.1 GCA_009783365.1 Clostridia bacterium
TATCAATAATCGAAACTGCATGGAAATTCATCCTGGATGGAGGTTCCGTTTCTCAAGAGCCATCAAGATCGACAGTATCGGCGGGGGGCAGCCCTCCCACACCCAAGACCCGCTGCAAGCGACGACGCGATCTCACGAAACGGCGGAAAGAGGCAGTGATGTGTATTGATATACGGGCAAGCAAGATCCCGGTTTGCCTAAAGCATTCACATCTTATGCAACTCACTATCGGCAAACTTCTTTTGAAAGATCGTCTTCAAACTTTGGGTATACGGCTGCCGCGCGATGCCATATTCCGTTATGATTGCCGTAATCAGCTCGTTGTCGGCAAAATCAAAGGCGGGGTTATACACCTTCACACCTTCAGGCGCCATTGGCTGCTTGTACCACATCTCCGTCACCTCATGGGCCGGGCGCTCCTCAATGGGGATGTCCTTACCCCGCTGAACTTTCATGTCGATGGTGGAGGTGGGCGCGCATACATAAAACGGAACACCATAATACCTTGCCAGGATGGCTACGCCTGAAGTCCCTATTTTGTTACAGCTGTCGCCATTGGCTGCCACCCTGTCACAACCTACAAAGATGGCTTGCACCCAGCCGTTCTTCATAACCTGGGAGGCCATGTTATCGCAGATGACGGTGGTGTCCACGCCGTTGGACGCCAATTCAAACGCGCTTAACCGAATGCCTTGCAACAGCGGCCGCGTTTCATCCGTAAACACCTTAAAAGTATAGCCCCGCTCCCTTCCCAGGTGAATGGGGGCAAGGGCTGTTCCATATCTGGCCGCAGCCAATTGTCCCGCGTTGCAGTGTGTTAAAATTCCGTCCCCGTCCTTCACCAGTGACAAACCGTATTCACCGATCATTTTACAGACCCAAATGTCCTCTTCTTTGATGCCCGCGGCTTCGTTATAAAGCCGTTTTTTAATCTCATCCACGCTTTGGCCCGAACTCCGCAGCACCACGTTTTCCATGCGGTCCAGGGCCCAAAACAGATTCACTGCCGTAGGGCGCGCCGAGGCAAGATATTCCTTCGCCTTTCTGAACTGTCCGCAAAAAACATCGTACTGGTCGGTCTGAATGGCTTTGGCCGCAAGGTATATGCCGATGGCCGCCGCTACGCCGATAGCGGGCGCTCCTCGCACTTTCAGCAGGTAAATAGCTTCCCAAATATCCCTTTGGCTGGTCAGGCTGAGTATCTCCGCCTGTCCCGGCAGCTTGGTTTGGTCCAGAATCAGCAACGCGCTTCCGGCGTCGTCCAGCGCTACGGTTTCGTAACTCATAATACTTTTGCTGCTCATGGCGGGCCGCTCCTTTCACGATCACTGGGACAATTGGGCTGCCTCTGCGGCGCGGTGGACCGCCGCCACAAAGTCCGCTCCCTTGCTAAATCTGTCGGCGTGCATGATGAAGTCCTTGGCGCACAGAATATTCACGCGTTCAGCATATATCCGCTTGGCCTCATCCGCTATGGTGGTCACATCCTTCACCTGCGCCATGCCCACCGTTCGGCGGATCAGTTCCGTGCCGGCATAGGAGGCGGTATCCACCAAAACGGAAGAAAGGTAAAGCTCCTTAAAGCCCTTCACCTTGGCCATTGGCTCGGTTGCCCACCGGTCAAACGCCTTAAGAAACTTTTCGCAGAACAGATCCGCCGTTTCCTCAATGGTTTTGAGCACCCAAGCGCAAAAATCAGCCGCGCCGTAAGCCGTTCCGTGGTCCCATGCGAAAATCAAGTTGGCGATCACATTTCCCACATCATAACCGATCGGTCCATAGAAAGCGAATTCCGGATCAAACACGCGGGTGCTTTTTTCCTTCACGAAGATAGAACCCGTATGCAAATCGCCATGAATCAGTGCTTGCGCATTATTCATGAAGTCAAATTTCAATTTTGCGACTCGCAGATGCAGGTCCCGGTCTTCATACAGCTCCTTTTTCACAAACTCCGCATTCGGCGGAAACACAAGATTGCGCCGCTGCAAATCGATATAGGGTTCCGTGAGCACCAAATCTTCGGTAATTTCACAGAGTTCCGGGTTGATAAAGCTCTTCACCAAAGCCTTCTTGGCTTTATGCTCCATCGCCACGTCCGTGGTTGCAAGAAGCGTATTCACCATATAAGTGGTGACGTCATCCGCAAAAAGCGGAAAAATCTTATGCTTCATCAGCGCGTAACGCATCAGTTCATAGTCGGACAAGTCCTCCATCACACAAGCGCACATCACGGTATCGTATCCATAAATGATGGGTACCAGTCCGGGCGCATACTGTCCCTGTAACAGTAGAATTTCACTCTCAATGCGATTCCGGTCGGTGGAAACCTTCATATCGGCCGAGATACGCAGTTCAACTCCAGCCTGTTTGACAATCACGGCTTTGCCGGTTCTTTCATCCGCCACGCGGAACACATAATTGAGGTTGCCGTCGCCAATCTCCTTGGATGTCAACACAGCATCCTCCGGCACGTATCCCTTCACCTTCACATATTCCTGAACATCCGAAGTTTTCATCAGAAAATAGGTATCAAAACGACACATAGTTAAGCCTTCCTCCTTAATTACAACTCATTGGCTATCGAAATTCAATGCTCCGGTCATCCATCGGATCAATTTGCTGCAACGCCCGCAGTTCCTCGCGGGTAGGCGGTTGGGTGGTAACCAGGGATAGGTACCGGATCGGGAATGATGTATTGCGTGAAACCTCCTCTAAGCTGGATGAGGGGTGAATGCTTCGCAATATTAACTCTCCCTGATACATGGTGAAGATACAAAGCGGCGTCACAATCTCGCTGACATTGCCGCGCGCGGTCACGAAATCCAACGTTTCCGTAAACGTGCGCCTGTCATGCTTGGTGCGCCAGATTACGGCGCGTTTCGCAGTCGATATCAGCACGGCGCTCCCGGCGCCTCCAGGCAGGCGCACCTTGGGCTTGTGATAATCGCCGATCACTGAGGCGTTTACGCCGCCGCGATGGTCAAATTGTACGCCGCTAAAAAACGCCACATCCAGTCCGCCGCGCATGCTGAGATCAAATACTTCCGCCAGGGGGTATGCAGCCTCCGCTGTTTGCCACAGCGACTCCCCCGCGCTGGTAAAGCTCTGCGGTCTTGGCTGATACGGGTCTACACCGCCGGGGATGTTCAGGTGCACGGCATTTGGAGCGTGCATGGCCTTCGCCAGCAGGATTGAGATCATCGGCATGTGAGAGCTCACTCCATGAAAAACCGTTTCTCCATCTCGAATAAGGCGCGCCATGCTGACCGTCATGACATCACCGGGTCTGAGCATATCACCGCCTCCTTTGCAGCCAGGCATCCAACTCGTCAACTGTGCTTAGGGCCTTAAAGGACCGAAGCGCGTCGTCCCCAACACCGTAGGCGTGATAACAACTGCCAGGCCACGCGCCACGCGGCGCATGTACTACGGCGCTCACCAGGAAATGCGGAATATCCGCTTTTGTTTCACTGGCAACGAAGTAACGATCACCTACAATGCGCTCCGCCGTAATGATCACCGTTTCCGAGGCACGGGACAGGAGCAAGTCGTCGTACTTGGGTCCCTCAATGAGTGCATTGCCGCGTTCATCGGCGATGTGCGCATGAATGATGCTTACCTGCGGCCGGATCGCCTTGACGGCATGAAGCCTTTCGCCGGTAAACGGATCGTCTACGACAGCGAATGCGTCGTTAACGGTGGTCAAATCGGTCTCCGTCAGTCCACGCACGGGGATAAAGGGGATCCCATAGCTCGCCGCGCGCAGGGCGGCTATCACTGTGTAGCAGGAATGCTCGTTCATCCGAACATTTCCCGCCTGAACGGCTTTGCGAAAGTGCTGGCAAAGAGAATACTCGGTTTCATAGCTGATGAAAGCGGCGTCTGTGCTTGTAACGCATCCAGCGAAGCAAAGCAGGTCCACGTCCATGCCGCCGGCGGTCTTTACCAGCCTGAGGTCCCGCTTTTTCTGGCGGGCCAATTCCATTACGGCAGTCATCGGCGCGCGGTTCAGGGTATTGCCGCCAATCCCCAGCAGCGTTCCATCCGAGACGGCTTGCACCGCTCGGGAGAGGTCTTCCAACTTCTTCATCGCCTCGCCTCATTTCCGCGCAAATAGCGTTTCCGCTTCGCCGTATAGGCTTTACTTGGCGGCATTCGCCGCGATGTGTACGGGGTCCCACACTGTGGCAAAGGGCGGTGCATATGCCAAATCTACCGTGCCAAGCTGCGCGGTTGTCATCCCGTCGTGAATCGCCGTCGCGAAGGTGTTCCCGCGGAGTACGGCGCCTTTTACCCCGGCGATATTCGCGCCCAACAACCGTAACGTACGCTTCTCATACAGCAGTTTGATGGTCAGTTTTGTAGGGTCCGGGTAGTAGGGCGGATGGTCCATTGCGGTCACCAGTTTTGTATCATAAGCAACACCCATGCGGCGGGCGTCCGCCTCGCTGAGTCCTGTGCGCATCATCTCCAAACCGCAAACCTTGATAGCCGTGGTGCCCAGCGTTCCTTCAAACGTCTCAAAGCCGCCCGCCATATTGGCGCCGGCAATACGGCCGCATTTATTGGCAACAGTTCCCAGCGGCAGAAAGCAATCCTCCCGCGCAACACGATGCCAGCACACGGCGCAGTCTCCCGCCGCAAAAATATCCGATATGCTGGTGCGCTGCCGGCGGTCCACCGACAGCGCTCCATTGCGCGACATCTGCAGGCCTGTGTCCCTCAGAAATTCCGTAGCCGGTACAATGCCCACCGCCACCAGCACAATATCCGCAGAACTTTCATCGCGGCTGGTTCGGACCAGACGGTGGTCCCCCTCATCGGTGATGGCGGTCAACCGCCCTCCCAACTTCACAGTGATGCCCTGGCGCTCCATCTCCTGCGCCGCCAGCTCGGAAAACTCGGGTTCAAATGAAGTCAGCAACCTCTCGGCGGCCTCCAGCACCGTTACGCGTTTTCCTAGATTTCGCATCACATCGGCCATTTCCACGCCAATACATCCTCCGCCGACAATCGCCACATGGTCTACGCCCGGCAGATGAACCACTTTTTGAAGCAAAATCCCTTCTTCCATGGTTTTCACATGGAAAACGGAAGGTATATCCGATCCTTTTACTTTGGGTACCGCGCTCTGGCCGCCCACGCCGATCATCAGCCTGTCATAATCATCCCAAAAAACATCTCCGTTTTCATGGTTTTTAATCTGAATTCGCTTGGCTGCCACATCCACCCGTAGCGCTTCATGGCGCAGGCGGGTACGTATCCCCGCCCGGTCATACTGCTCCTGCGTACGGGCAATCAGCTTGCCCGGATCGGCGGTAAATCCGCCGATCAAATAGGGCAGCCCGCAAGCGCCATAAGACAAATAATTCCCTTTTTCATAAACGGTCACCTCGGCGTCCGGCCGCATGCGCTTCAATTTAGATGCAGCGCTCATGCCGGCGGCCATGCCCCCCAGTACGATTGCTTTCATGAGCCTCTTGCCACACCTCTGATCCTTATTGATTCTTGATTCTATCAATCACTTGCTGCGTAATCCTCCGCACATCCATCTCGCTCTGCGCACGATCGCCCGTGCAGCCGCATTCTTCTTCCAAAAGCGGCGAAACAGCCGCCTGCGAATGGCCTACCACCACATCCTCCGTATTTGTGGGTCGTGGGGCGCAAGTTGGAACACCCCCCGATGTAATACCCATCTTCGTGCGGATCCCCACCAATTCATTCACCTGCTCGCAGCTTAAAACATTTGCCCTTCCAATAATATTGCCAGTATACATGATCACCAGCGCATAGTGCTCCGTCGCTTCCAGCCGGTACCATGCTTCCATCAGCGAGCTTCCCCAGGCGACAGCGCCATGGTTTGCCAGAAGCAGCGCATTGTAATCACGCGCATAGGGAGCGATTGAATCAGGAATTCCCTGGGTTCCGGGCGTTTCATAATGTATACACGGCACAGTCCCCAAATTCACCAGCGCCTCTGGGTAAATCGCCCTATCCAGACCAATCCCCGCAATGGCGAAAGAGGTGCTGATAGGCGGATGCGCATGGCATACGCCCATAGCTTCCGGGTTTTCCTGGTAAATACGCAGATGCATTTTAACCTCGCTGGACGGGCCGCTTTCCCCCTGTGAAAGAACCGTTCCGTCCATGCGCATCTTTACCAGCATCTCCTCGGACATAAATCCTTTGGAAACGCCTGTTGGGGTTGTCCAAACGATGTCGTTGTCCACCTTGCAGCTGATGTTTCCATCGTTGGCGGCTACAAAATTTTTGATGTACATTCGTTTACCGACTTCGATAATCAGCTTTTTCGCCTCATGGTCGGTCGGGTACTTGCGGATCGTTTGCATACATACCACCTGCATCATTTTGTTTTGTAAACAAATGTTCTGTTTATATAAATAACAAACCGATGTTTACTTCTGTAATTATAGTGCCAAGCCCTGTCATTGTCAATGTGGAATCCCGCAAAAAACATCCGAATTTTTGCTTGCATTTATGAA
>WRHG01000104.1 GCA_009783365.1 Clostridia bacterium
CAAGGAGCTTAAGGCATGGAACGCCCAAGCCGGCGAAGTGTTCCGGAATTTTGACATGACGCTGGAATGTGAGGGCATCGGCAAACGCATCGCGGAGGCGGTCGACAGGGGGTACTGGAAAGCCCTCTCCACCATGGCGACAAGGCCGGTATTGAAGCATACCGTGAAGGATTTGGAATTACCCATCCGCATCGTGGAGAAAGCCGACTATGTGGAGGCGGATAAAAACCTTAAGTCCATTATGGCAGAGTTTACGCCCGCTCATAGGATGGCCGGGGCGGACCTGGTGCGTATTTTTGAACCTCTGGGCATCGTGGAACGCTGGGAATTGCAGAACAAAACATCAACGATGAATTTCCAAAGCAATATCATCAGGATTGGAGATGTTGCCATTAATACGACGCCTTTTGAGCTGTTTGTGGAGTATGCTCTTCGAATGCGGGCCCGTGCCAGGGCGGGGCAGGTAATGTGTTTCCAGCTCACAAACGGCATGGATGGGTATCTGCCTACCCGTATTGCGGTGGAAGGCGGAAGTTACAGCAGCAAACCAGCCTCCACTCTCGTAGGCCCTGAAGGCGGGGACGCGATGGTGGAAATCCTGATTGCTGAGATGGATCGGCTTTGGGAGTGAGTTTTTTGGGATTAATCGGCATTGACCTGGGGACAACCAATACGAAGGTCGGCCTTTATGACGAACAATTGCGGCGGAGAGCTCTTCTGTCGCGCCCGATGCGCTATCAACGCGACGGCGCCGCGGTTGAGTTTGACGCGGAGGAAGTGCTGCGCGATCTTGTAGAAATGCTGCGGGAACTTGGAGGCCAGGGGGCCTCCATTTCCCATGTGGGGTTGACGGGCCAGGCGGAATCGCTGGTCCTTGCGGGCGAGGACGGGCGACCCGTGCGGCCGGCCATATCGTGGATGGATGAACGAAGCGTGGCCGAGTGCATGGAAATTGAAGGGAAAACGACGAAGGACGAATTGTATGCCGTTACCGGCCAGAAAGCAGTGATTCCCACTTGGCCCGCCGCAAAGCTGCTGCGGCTTAATAAAACCGAACCGGATGCCTTGGTGAAGGCCCGCTGGTTCGTGATGCTCAAGGACTATATCGCCTGGCGCTTGTGCGGCGTTCTTGTGGCGGACAAATCCATCGCCACTTTCTCGCTCTACTTTGATATCCACAAGGGACAATACTGGGATAAAATGCTGAACATATGCGGCATCGAGAAAAGGAAGCTGCCAACCCTTGCCGAACCATGTCAGACTTTGGGGCCCCTTGATCCAAAGGGGGAGTTCGCGCTGGGAGAAGCGTATGACGGCGCGCAGTTAAACATAGGCACACTGGATCATTTTGCCGCGATGCTCGGTACAGGCAATATCTCCGCGGGCGGGCTGAGTGAATCTACCGGTACGGTGATGGCTATGGCGGCAATGGCGCAAAAGCCCATTGCTGGGCGCGACGGCGCGGCGCTGCATTACGGCCCGTGGCCAGGCTCCTATGTATTCCTGCCGGTGGCGGAGAGCGGTGGTATCTGCCTGGAGTGGTTCAGGGACAGATTTTTGCCGGGCGCCTGTTTTGCTGATATCGATGCGGCCGTGGCCGCAAAGGGATATGATTCCGCCTTGCGGCTCATTTTTCTGCCTTATCTTGCAGGCGTGAACGCGCCTGAATTTGACGGCGAGGCTTGCGGCGTCTTTTTTGGCCTGCGGGCCGAGACGGATGTATACGATATGGCGCGGGCTGTGATGGAGGGGGTCGCGTTATTGCTGTGGCGCAATATTTTTGACATTGAAAACACCGGCGTCAAGGTCCGGCGCGTTCTCTCCAGCGGCGGCGGCGCGGGGTCTGATCTGTGGCTTCAAATGAAAGCCGATATTTGTGAGCTGGAAGTATGCGTGACCAAGGACACGGAGGCCGCTTGCCTGGGCGCCGCCATGGCGGCTGCTGTTGGGGCTGGGCTGTTTTCATGCTTTCAGGAAGCGGCGGATGCCTGTGTGATCATTGAAAAGTCATTCAAGCCATCTTCAGATCCTTCAGTAACCGCTTACTATGAAAGAAAAAAGCGCGGTTTTCATGCGTTGTACAGCGCAATGCGATCCGTCAACAGCGCTATGACGGCAACGTAGGCGGTGCGAGTATACCTTGCGCAGGGTTGGAACTCCACCACGGCGCATGAAGCCGTTGCAAAACGAGTGTGAGGAATGGCAATGCTGACAAAAGCCGAACTTACAAAAACACGAAAAGAGCTTTTAGGCGACGGCCTTGGCGACAATACAGGGCTTAGCTGGGCCGCGACTGCCGGGCCGCTGGCCGGCCGGCAGCCTTGTGAGATACCGCGGGCGGACCGCGAGACCCTCCGTGACTTGGCGAAAACCGTCGCTGATATCGCGGAAAGGCCTGAACAGCATGAAAAATTTAAATTATGGAAGGCGCACAACGCGCTTGTGATGACAAGACCCCTTATTTTTTGCGACCCGGAATCCGCATGGCATGAAATATTCCCTGCTTCGGCGCTTCGATGCGGTTCGCCGCTTGGCCGCATATGGGAGTTTAAGCTGCGCAAGGAGATCTATTGGGGGAATGTGATTAAGGATGATCGTCCGATCCTCCCCGAATTTCGGATTCAGACGGTTTTCTGCCATACCGGCCGCGGCTTGGAAGCAACCGTGCACAGCGACGCGATGGGGACGGCCTATTGCTGGGATTCGCCGCTGATCGATACGGCTATGCTGAAAGACATAGAGCCCCGTCGGATTGTGCTTGATCCTGAAAAAACACGGCTATTGCTGGACATGGCTCAAGATGTTTTTGGCGATACGCTTGCTGTTTTTGAAGAAGGCGCGTTTTGGTGGTCCTTTGGATTGACCGGGGATGTTATTATGCTGCGCGGATTTGAGCAGATGATGCTGGATATGTACGATCATCCGGATTTCCTGCACGGGCTCATGGCTTTTCTTCTTGAAGAGGCGGAGGGAACCCTTACTGATTTGGAAGATAGGGGTGCGCTGACCCCCAATGCCGGCGTCGATTTTCTTGGAACGGGCGGCTATGGCTATACGGATGAGTTGCCGCTACGGGGGAAAGGCGTAAAGCTTAAGGACTTGTGGGGATTTTCTGAAAGCCAGGAATCCGTCGGCATATCCCGGGAATGCTTTCAGGAGTTCATATTCCCGTACCAGCTTAAAATTCTGGAGCGATTTGGCTTGAATTGTTATGGCTGCTGCGAACCCCTTGAGCGGTGGTGGGATGCAGTACGGCGGATTCCGCGTCTCCGGAAAGTGACGGTTTCACCCTGGTCAGACCCGCTTACCATGGCGGAGAGGATCGGGAGAGACTATGTATATGTCCGGAAAGTCAATCCGGCGCACATGGCCTTGCCATTCATAAATGAGGAAGCGGCTCGTAAACAGCTCAGGGATACCTTTTCCGCCGCGCACGCCCATGATTGTCGTGTGGAAGTACTGCTGAGAGATGTGGTGACTTTAGGCGGGAATATCGAAAACGCGGCGCGTTGGACCAAGCTGGCTTATGAGGAATCCGCGCGGTTTTTTTGAACGGTCGATATCATCGATGATTGAGGAGGTTATGTCATGCGGCCCAGCGAGTTTGATTTTAACAAGTTTCATTATCACATGGAGGAACAGCAGAAGCGTTTGCGGCGCTTCGCCAGCAATACCGAGCGGTTTTTACCTGTTGTGCAGCGGCCCGGCGGCGAGCATTTTGATACGATGTCGCATTGTAAGGAAGATTCACTGGCGGCACAACTCTCGATGCTGGCCGATTCCATCAAATTATACAGCGATTTCGGCTATAACTATCTCGAACCATGGCACGGCGTCGGCGTATACGCCGCGGCATTTGGCAGCGAGGTGGTATGGTACAGGCACTCCGCGCCGCAGACGCGTTACGCGTATCACTCGATTGATGAAATCCGCAACCTCGCCTATCCGGATCTCAAGAAGTGCGAAATGCTGCAGATGGTGCTTGAAACCATTCGGTATTTTCGCGAGCAGACCGGTGACGCGATTCCGCTATGCCTTACCGACACACAAAGCCCGAACGATACCGCTTCGCTCATCTTGGATTCGTGCGCGTTCTTTGAAGGAACCATTGAGGAGCCTGAAACCGTAGCCCACCTGCTGCGTCTTGTAACGCGCCTCATCACGGAATTTTCAGACATACAGCGGGAGGCAATTGGAGCGGGTAATATCTGTGAACCGGGGCATACGATCATTTCGGATACAACGTTTCAAGGGATATCGCTGTCGGAGGACAACATGGCCTTTATATCGCCCTCGGTTTTCGCCACTTCGGCAATGCCTTATAACCAAGAGCTTTCCAACCATTTTGGCGGCATTGCGGTACACTCCTGCGGTGAAGTTAAACATAATTTACCGCTGTTAACCGCGATGGAGGGCCTACAATGGGTGGAACTGGCGGTGGGGTATGGAAACGCAAGTTGGCCGGTTGACCCAAACCCCAATAACGCCGAAGATTTGCTGGAGTTATTTGCCGGCACCGATATCACGGTAAAAGCGCGGGTTGGCCCCTTTGAGCTTGAGCGCATATTTCCGCTGCTTACGCCGAGGGTAAAGCTTATCGTGGATCTTTGCACATACGGCTCGATTGATGAGCGCAACCGTCAGTACAGCGAGGCCAAGGAAATCTTGTTGGCGAATTATCATGAATGATGCCCGAGAGGCGTCAACGAAGCCAGCATAAAGGCAGAGGTGGTGAGAGAACTGCCGTGACGCACCGGGAAAGGATCATGCGTACAATCAAGGGGAATCTGGCCGGTTCAATCCCTTTTGTTCCCCGTATGGATCTTTGGTATAAGGCCAATAAACTGGCGGGAACCCTGCCCGCTCAGTTTGCGGACGCCGCCATTTGGGATATTACCGACAGCCTGGATATCGGCTACCATTGCCTGCTGCCTGATTTCTCTGATTTTGAAGCGGACGGGGATCTGGATATCGGGCTGGGGGTCTACCATCTGAAAACAAATTGTTATGAAACGATATTTCATAACATCCAACGAACCTGTGAGCGTGATGGCGACGGTTCTCTTCGCGTTACCTACCAAACGCCGTATGGAAACATCACGACAAGGGTCGTTCTTACTAAAGAAATGCGGAACTCTGGCATTACGCTGTGGGTTGTTCAGGAGCACGCCGTAAAGAGCGAGGACGATTGGGAAGCCGCGGCTTATATATTTGAAAACGCAGAAATCGTTCCAAGATACGACAGGCTTGAAGCGTGGCAATCGCTGCTGGGCGACAGGGCCGAAGCGGTGGCATATGCACATACCCAAGCGGGAGCGATGCACCTGCTGGTAAAGGACTTGATGGATTTTGAGAGCTTCTGCTGCGCCATTGCGGATGACGAGGAAGGACTGGCGCAGTTGGGGGGGCGGATCGAACCCTACATGGACCGTCTTTATGACGTGGTTGTAAAGGCGCCGTCGCGTTTGGTGTTCAGCGGAGGTAATTTTGACTCCGCGATTACGGCGCCGCCTTTTTTTAGAAAGCATATGCTGCCGCAAATCAAAAAACGGGCGGCGGCGGCTCACCGGATCGGTAAATACTTGATCTGCCATACCGACGGTGAAAACGACGGGCTGATGGATGATCTCATCAGCAGCGGCATGGACATTGCGGATTCTATTTGCCCTGCCCCTATGACGAGGCTGGGATTTGAGGAATATTATCAGCGTTTTCGAGACAAAATCACCATTTGGGGTGGCATCCCCTCCATTGTTATGCTGGAAGAGTCCATGTCTGACAGGGATTTTTGGCGCTTCACGGACGCTATGTTTGCCCATATAGGCGATGGAAGAAGGCTGATATTAAGCATTGCCGATACACTTCCGCCGGCCGCTAAGTTCGACCGGCTTGAGCACATTGCCAGGTTATCCAGAGAGTACAGTGGATAGCGTCGTTTCCGATTGAGATATGATTTATCGAAAAGGAACAAAGGACCCGGCTTCAAGCAATTGAAGCCGGGTCCCGTTTTTCACCGGTCAGATTCCCAAATGCGACGACTACCGGGCAGGCTGAGCGGCCAGGTCGATGTCGCACTCAATGAAGTTGGGGGTATACGCCTCGGTGGCGAAATCAATCAGCCAGGGAGCCGCAAAGTAAAAGGTGTTTGGCCAAGCGATGGGCGCTGTCGCAAAGTCCACTTCCACCAATTGCGCGTCCGCCTGCCTGTACAGTTCGGCACGGGCCGCCGCGTCGGGGGTGCGGCGCGCTTGTTCCACCAAGCCGTCGTAAACCTCGCTCTTATACAGCGAAGAGAAGAAGGAATTGTTTTGGGAATGGAAGAAGCCGAAGAGTATGCCGTCCGGATCATTTACGTCCAGGTACCAGTTGGCAACAAAGCACGGTACTTGGCCGCCGTTGCGGATCTCGGTCCATACCGCACGGTCCACCTGCTCCACCTCAATGCGGAAACCGGCTGCCGCAGCGGTCTGCTGAATTGCGATGATCAT
>WRHG01000105.1 GCA_009783365.1 Clostridia bacterium
TCCAACCCCTGAATATCTGTCAAAACCGCCACGTTGTCGCTCTCGGCGTCCTTGATGAGGCCCATGGCCACGCCTGCCACAGGGCCTTTGATGGGCACGCCCGCATCCATCAAGCTCAGCGTGCTTCCGCAGACGGAAGCCATTGAGCTGGAACCGTTGCTGCTTAGCACCTCGCTCACCAGCCGCAGCACGTAGGGAAACTCGTCCTCACCCGGGATTACGGGTTCCAATGCCCGCTCCGCCAATGCGCCATGGCCGATCTCCCGGCGTCCCGGGCCTCTCATACGGCCCGCCTCGCCTGTGGCGAAGGGGGGCATGTTATAATGGTGAATATAGCGCTTGCTGTCCTCCGTTCCCAGGCCATCCAAGATTTGAACATCGCTCATGGACCCAAGGGTGGTCACGGTCAGCGCCTGGGTTTCGCCCCGGGTAAAAACGGCGCTGCCGTGCGTGCGGGGCAGGATGCCCGTCTCACACCAGATGGGGCGGATATCCGTGAAGCCGCGACCGTCAGCCCGCACGCCGCTGTCCAGAATCTTCTTGCGCATAATCTCTTTATTTAGGGCATAAAGGGCATCTCCCACTTCCCCCATACGGCCTTCAAACCGCTCGGAAAAATGCGCAACGCAATCCGCCTTCAGGCTAGCCTCCCGTTCCTGCCGTTCATGCCGTTCCGTGGTTTCGAAACAGTGGCAACATCTATCAAAAGCATAGTCCCGCACCGCCTCCTTCACATCATCACCGGTCAGCGCCAGAGGAACCGTTGTTTTCGCCTTGCCAATCTCCGTCTGAATGCCTTCGATAAAGGCTACTATTTTTTGGATTTCTTCGTGGGCAAATAAAATAGCGCCCAGCATCTGCTCCTCGGAAATCTCCTTCGCGCCGGCCTCCACCATCAGCACAGCCTCCTTGGTGCCGCTGACCGTGAGGTGCAATGTACTGCGCTGCCGCTGTTCTTCGTTAGGGCAAAGCACGTACTGTCCGTCTACAATGCCCGCCACAACGGTACCCGTAGGTCCGTTCCAGGGAATTTCGCTCACACTAAGCGCAGCGGAAGCGCCGATCATCGCGGGCACTTCCGGTGGAATGTCCTTATCCACAGACAGCACGGTGGCCACCACCTGCACATCATTGCGCATACCCTTAGGAAAGAGCGGGCGTAAAGGCCGGTCGATCAAGCGGCAGGTCAGCGTGGCTTTTTCGGTGGGCCGTCCCTCCCTCTTAATGAATCCGCCGGGAATCTTTCCTACGGCGTACTGTTTTTCCTCAAAATCCACGCTTAACGGAAAAAAATCCACGCCCTCCCGGGGCGCCTCCGACATGGTGACGTTCACAATAACCACCGTGTCCCCATAGCGTACAAAGGCAGAACCCGCGGCCTGCAAAGCATACTTGCCGAATTCGATGCTCAATGGTCTGCCCGCCAGTTCGGTTGAAAAAACCTTACAATCCATTACTTTCTCCTCTTCTTCCCCGCAGGCCACATACCTGCGGCAACTTCACTCGCCGTTCACAGGCGGCTGGACGTTTGCGTCCACTTCACAAAACAGCCGCGCCCAGCGGGTCTCCCCGCCGCCGCGCGGTTGTGATGAGCCAGTCGATGATTTATTTCCTTAGCCCCAGTTGGGCAATCAAAGCACGGTAACTTTCGATGTTGGTGTTCTTCAGGTAGTCCAACAGTCCACGACGCTTACCTTCCATCAGCAACAGCCCCCGTCGGCTATGGTGATCTTTCTTGTTGAGCTTCAGATGTTCGTTCAGGTGATTGATCCGCTCCGTCAGCAGCGCGATCTGCACCTCCGGGGAACCGGTGTCTCCTTCATGGCGGGCGTAGGTCTTGATGATTTCTGATTTCTGCATAGCTGCCTCCTTGTTATGGTTGCGCACGATGTGCGCTCCTTGGTAATCGCCGTATCCATAGCAGGCCGTTGGCATTCGGAAAGCTGCGCATACGGTTCTCCGACATATACAATTCCCTTGCATTGTAACACGTCCAACCTCCTTTGTAAACCAGTTTTTATGAGACTGGCGCGTGAGTACGGTCCCGATTCTCCCATCTGCCCATAACCACTCCAAGCCTTTGACAAAATTGAAGCCGCACCTCCATTCCGTCGGAAAAACCCCCGGCGGAAACAAGGATTCCTCTTCCCCCTCTTTGCGTGCGGAGCGTCCCGGACAGCGAACTGTCGCCGTGCTCCACCAGCACACGGTACCTGCCTGGAGGTACATCCTGCTTTCCATTATTAAGCATACTAAGCCGGTATTCCCCATTTTTCCATTCTACCACCACAGCCTCCCGCCCATACGGCCTCCAAAGCATTCGGCGGGCTTCTTCCACCATGCCCCTGGCCAGCAATTCCCGCACCGCAGTAGAGCTGACCTCCTTGCCAGCCAGGGTCAACCGGGGCACTACTTCCACGACAAATCCAAAGATCGTCCCTATGTCTGCCAGAAGGGCCGGATTCCCTTCCCTCCTCCTGCCAAACGTATGGTTGTATCCCACTACAATACAGCAGGGATGAAGGCATTCACACAGCCGCGCAACAAACACTTCCGGAGGCGTGTTCATCATATCCTGATCGAAAGGCTGCGCGCAGAGCAGTTCCACACCCAACGCCTCCATCCGCGCCACCCGCTCCTCAAAAGTAGACAGCATGGGCGGACATTTCTCCGGCTGGATGATTCCCATAGGATGAGTGATGAAGGTGGCGGCCGCAAACGTCGCACCAAGCCGTTTCGCCAAAGCGCTGGCTCTCTTCAACAGCACTTGATGCCCCAAATGCAGGCCGTCAAACATGCCCAGCGCCACCACGCTCCGACCGGCAGCAGCATGGCCGTCCAAACAGATGTGCATTTGCTTCACTCCTCACCCACAATATCACTCAACGCAACCAGGCCGCGTTGAATCCCCCAACCAGCAACGGAGTTTGATCCATTCACCCGCCTTTTGTCCAATGGCGATGAGCCGGCCGTTAAGCCAAAGCCCTGCCGGGGTTCCGTTTTCTGCGAGGGTCCCTTGCAGGGCGAAAAAATTGCGCCATGGCAGCGGCCCGCCGGAAAAAAACACGCCGGCCAGCTCCGCAGGCACTTCGGCGTGGGGTATATGTTTCAGCGCGATGTCTGGCGGCAGCAGGAGTTCACGCAAGAGCCCCAGCTCAGCAGCCTCTCTCAGCGACTCCAGCGTGTGAGCATCCTCCAGTACAAACGCGCCGGATCTCGTACGCAATAAAAACCGTAAATGAGCGGGGCAATCCAATGCTTGTCCAATATCATGACAGAGGGCGCGTACATAAAATCCCTTCGAGCACCGTACAAAGAGCAGCGCCCCATGATTTTCCGTCATCGCCAGGAGGGTCAGCTCGTGTACCGTCACTTTGCGGGCTTCCCTATCCACGGTTCTGCCTTCCCTGGCCAGTTGATATAACCGCTTTCCCTCCCGCTTGAGAGCGCTGTACATGGGCGGACTCTGCTCCATTTCTCCGACAAAGCGGCGCAAGGCTTCCCGAAGCGCCGCCACGTCAGGATAGGCGTCTCCCCATGCCACCGGCTTGCCTTGGGCGTCCTGGGTGTCTGTCGCGCAGCCAAAGGCCAACTCAGCTACGTAGCCTTTCTCCTTTTCCTGCAAATAGTCAAAGAGCCTGGTGGCTTTCCCGATCATCAGCGGCAGCACCCCGGCCGCCTCAGGGTCGAGCGTTCCTCCATGACCTACCTTCTCTCCATTTAAAAAACGTCGAACAATGCCCACCACTTGCGCGGAAGACATACCCGGCGGCTTTAATACATTTAAAAAACCGCAAAGCCTTTCATTTGGCAATGTCACTGTATATTGTCCCCTTCCATGGCTTCCGCAAGCAGCTTTTGTACCAGCTGTACAGCCTCCTGCAGCGGAAGGGACACCGTACAACCCGCTGCCAGTTGGTGCCCGCCGCCGCCTAAAAAAGCAGCTGCCCTGTCCACTCGGTAGGGCGGAAGCGCCCGGAGGCTGATCTTGGTATCTCCCCCCTCAACTTCCCGGGCGAAGTAGGCAATTTTTACGCCGGCGGTGTCGATGGCATAATCCACCACGCCATCCGTATGTTCATTGGTAGCGCCCGCCGACTGCATCTCCTGGCAGGTCACCTGTAACCCCGCTATTTCGCCGCTGTGGAGAAATACCAGAGTAGGCAGCGTCTTCCCCAGCAAACTCACAAAAGCCCGTTCTTTTCGCTTGAAGAGCATCCTGCCGTACGTCGCCAAGGGCAGGCCTGCTTCCATCAGGCGGCTCATCAACCTGAAAGCTTCCGCCGTTGTGTTCTGATAAACGAAGTTGCCTGTGTCTGTGGCAAGCGCTGTATACAGACAGATGGCTTCCTCCTGGTCCACAGGAATATCCAGCGCTTCTTGAATGCGCGCAACCAGAATGGCCGTCGCCGGAACGGCGGAATCGATGAGATTCACCCGGGCATACCCCGGGTTGGTCGCATGATGATCCAGCTGTCCCGTGAGCGGCGCGCCACGAAACAGCGCTTCCGCCTCTCCCAGGCGGCTCTCGCAGCTTACATCTACGGCTATGGCAATTGTTCCCGGCGTCTTATTATCCATTTGTCCCGCCAACTCCCGGGGCGAACGCAGACAGTCAATACCCGGTAAAAACGAAAGCGCGGCGGGTACGGTCCCGTCCAATATAGGAACGACGCGCTTCCCCATCTTTTCAAGCATTCTCCGCAGAGCCATCATACTGCCGAGGGTATCTCCGTCCGGGCAAACATGAGAAAACAACAAGACTGATTCCGCCTTGCAGATCATGGACAGCAACTCGTCCTTTTGATATCGTTCACTGGGTGGAGCGCTTGTCATCCGCGACTTCCTCCGCCTGAACCTGCCTCAGTACCGAGGCAATATGAATACCATATTCAATATTATGATCCTCTTCAAAGAAAATCTCCGGGGCATGTCTAATAATCATGCGCCTGCCCAATTCATGCCGCACAAAGCCAGCGGCGCTTTGAAGCGCCTTCATCATGGGAACCCGGTGCTCCGGCTCCAAAATACTCACATATACCTTGGCACAGGCCAAATCACGGGCCACTTCCACACGTGTAATGCTGAAAGTCCCTTTAATGCGCGGATCAGAAAGGTGTTCGCGGATGATCAAATCCACCTCGCGGCGCACCTGCTCGCTGATTCGGTCAATTCGCTGATAGCTCACATTCGTTCCTTCCGGAAGGGATCGCCTGCCATTACCGCTCAATTTCCTCCATAATAAAGCATTCCACGATATCGCCTTCCTTAATGTCATTAAACGCGTCAAGGCTTACGCCGCATTCATAGCCGGAAGCCACCTCACGGACATCGTCCTTAAAGCGCCTGAGGGAACTCAGCTTGCCTTCGAAGACCACCACATGATCCCGCAGCAGCCGAACCTCCGCATTCCGTTGCAGCTTGCCATCCTGTACATAGCAGCCCGCAACTGTGCCTGCGCCGGTAACGCGGAACGTGTTTCGCACCTCCGCATGCCCCAGCAGCGCCTCTTTGTACTCCGGCGCCAAAAGGCCTTTCATGGCCTTTTGGATATCCTCAATGGCCTGATAAATCACCCGGTAAAGCCGCACATCCACGCCTTCCTTCTCGGCTGTCTCCATGCCGCTGCTGTCAGGCCGGATATTGAAACCAATAATGATGGCCCCAAAAGCGGAAGCCAGGTTTACGTCATCCTTGGTGATGGCGCCCACCGCGCTATGCAGCACCCGCACCCGCACCTCGTCGGTGGTCAGCTTTTCCAGCGCTTGCTTCACAGCCTCTACGCTGCCCTGCACATCCGCCTTGATGATGATGTTCAAATTGATGATTTTTCCTTGGTCGATATGACTGAAGAGGTTGTCCAGCGACACCTTTGAGGAAGCCGCTGTCCGTGCGGCTTTCACCTTGTCCCGGCGCTCCTGCACCACTTCCCGGCCCAGGTGATCATCCGCCACAGCCATCATATCATCCCCTGCGCTGGGCACATCGTTAAAGCCTGAAACTTCAACCGGCATGGAAGGACCGGCTTCGTCAACCCGTTCCCCCCTGTCGCTGACCATGGCCCGAACACGGCCGCTGGCCATACCGGCAACAATATTATCGCCCACGTGGAGGGTTCCGTTTTGCAGCAGCACCGTAGCCACCGGCCCGCGGGATTTGTCAAGCTTGGCTTCAATGATCACGCCTTTGGCCATCCGGTTGGGGTTGGCGCGCAGTTGCCGCATATCGGCAACAAGCAGGATCATCTCCAGCAGGTTATCCACCCCTTCGCCGGTAACCGCGCTGACTGGCGCCATGATGGTATCGCCGCCCCATTCCTCCGGGATCAGTTCATAGGCGGTCAGGTCCTGCTTCACGCGGTCCGGGTTAGCGGCCTCCTTATCCATCTTGTTGATCGCGATGATAATGGGCACCTACGCCGCCTTGGCGTGGTTAATGGCCTCCACGGTCTGGGGCATTACGCCATCGTCCGCCGCCACCACAAGA
>WRHG01000106.1 GCA_009783365.1 Clostridia bacterium
TGGGTATCAGCTTCGCCAGAGCCGAGATGTCCTTGTTCTGTTCGACCATCGCCTTAGCGGTATTGAACACGATGCTTGCCTGATTGATGTCGGCGGCGCAGGAGTAGACCTCGGCGCCCGCCTCGCCGTCGGCGAACAGGAGGTACAGCGCGATTGCCGCGGCAAGCTCGCTGTTATGGGTCGGGATACAAGAGCGCCCCGCTAGATAGAGGCGGGACGGACTATCCACCTGGATACATTGCATGCCCGGATTGGTGATCGGCTCAATACGGTCGATGTAGCGGAAATGGCTTCTGGTGCTTGGGTTTCGGGGAACTGACCGCGCCCGTTTACGCATTATACCCGACACCGGCAGATCATCAAATGCCGTAAACTTGACGTAGTACAGCGTTTCGCCCGTAAGCTCTCTCCCGCATTCCGCGCTTGGCATTGTCCAGTCTGTGCGTTGAGTGGATGGCGCGGTGTTTATAGCGTTCTTAATGCCAAGACTCCACAGCAACTCGCTGACACTCTCCGAGAGCACTTTTTCCGTGGATGTATAGATCGCCTGCCCTTTCACGGTACTGATGGCGCCGTCCGAATCCATCAGGCCCTGCAGCAGCCGAAACCGCTGCGCTTTGGACGCGCGAAGATATAGGAGCGGGATCACCTTGTCATGGAAGCTCACCAACAAAATCTCCCTCAATGCCGGGAAGCGAAAAACCAGACTGTCGCCCACGTTATGCCATGCGCCGGCCGTTTCGTGGGTTAGCACGATATTGCGCAGGACAGCCGCCACATCATCTGTTTTAACGGTGATTTCCGGCTTTGTGGCGTTGCCATTTCCCAGCCAGTAGCCGAACAGATACGGTTCCACTGGCAGCGCGGCTTCCGGGGTATCGATGGCTTCAGCAAGAGGAATCCGAAAATCAAGTGAACGCTTCCGGGATAGCGCAAGCGAACGCCTGTACAGCCACTCGGTAGTAACCACACCGCTTTTCAGCTTGTTCGCTGATCTCCACTCGCCATGCCACTGATGGTTCTCGCCCGCTTCAATGACCGCGCCGTCCTTGAAGGTGATGCGGAAAGCCTGCTCCGAATCGTCCACATCACTTTTGGCGATCACCCGGCAAGGCTGGCCCAACTCGTCAAATACAACATCACCCGCATTGATTTCACCCATTGTGACAAAGCCTTCCGGTGTGGGCAAAAGTGTGTCAAGGGACAATTGCTTGCCGTTCTTTTTCCCGACCTCAACGTAAGCCGTGCGGAACTGGCGGTACCCGTCAGCGTTGACGATGCCGAAGATGTCGCGGACAATCTGCTCCTGCCACGGCATTAGCTGGAACGGCTTCCCGTACCACTCGCCAGTCGTATGCTTGAGCATCGAGATGAAGTTCACGGCGAAGTCCGCCCGGCGCTGGTCGTAATGGCTGGTGGGCAGCATCAGGGGCGTAGGCGTGTAAATGAAATCTGGCATCGGGGAGCCTCCTTCCGTATGTTTTCCAGTGAAAAAGTACAGCGTTTATCAACATATATGTACAGTGACTAAAAAAGGACCTCCAAAGAAGCCCTCCAAATCTATCTATACGAGGGACAGTCCCTTGCGGGACGTCACTCAGTAGTTATCAATTTTGTAAACCTTTGGTTACTTTTCAGTGTGTATCGCGTGTATCCAACGCCCCTGAATCTTCCGCCAGGCCGATCACCTGGCCTTCGTCAATGGAGAACCTGTATCCGTCTTCCGCTTCGACGCTAAAAACCAGCGGCGGCCTCTGAAGCCCTGATATCCCGAAACCATTTGATATTCCAATGATCGTGGCTGTTCCCAGCTTGGGCGTTACCCCGTAACGGTTCCCGTCGAATACCACCTTGTCCCCGACCTGATAATCCTTCGTCATTTCCTTTCCCCCTGCTTTGTGTTTTGCCCTTCTACCCGTTTACTCGGCGTGTTCACCGCGCTTGTAAGCCATGTCCGTGAGTTCCGTCAATCCCTGCAGGAAACGGCTGGCCGTACCGGCATGGCCCCAGTTGATGCTGTCGGCATCGAAACCCATGTGGCCGTCGGCGAATGCCTTGAGTTCCTCAAGCCGCTCTTGGATCTGCCCGATGGTCCCGATGAAGTCGTCCAGTGCCTTTTTGTTCTTTCCGTTGTTTGTCATGTTTTTGCCCCCGCTTTCATGTTTTGTGCCGTTCGGCATGTACATAATCCCTCTTTTTCGCAACAATAGCAACTTGTGTTTTTTGAAGCATTGTGTACATGTACACAGGGACGGACGCATAATCAGGTAGGTTTATGATTGAATTTTGGAATTAGTGGGATAAAAAGTCACTGCGTTCAATCCACCAAATCCGAATCATCAAGTTCGCCTGTCAGGACCATGGCTGAATACCGCTTGCGGTCCGCGGCGATCAAAGCCGCCAGCTCGTTAAAGCCCATCTCCAGCGCGATTTCATATACTGTTCCCGCCGCGAACATGTTGGTCCTCCCTGTGGAGGCCACCTGCCTGCATTGGTTCTTAATAACCTCTGCTTTGGTCAGCAGCCGCACCGAATCCACTCCGTAGACCACGCCAAGGGTTGGGTTGTTGGTCCAATTCACAAAAATAGTGCCTGCGTCGTCGACTTCGATGACCTCCCCCGTTGTGCCGGGCGGTATGCTGGTAAATGGATCCTCCATAGACACACATTCAACCTTTGCGCCGGGAGGGTATGCCTTCCGGATCCGTTCCACCTGCTCTTTATTCGGAAATCTCATCGTCCGCCACCTCCTCGTTCTTTTTGCCATTTTTCCAGGCCGAGTTACCCGGGAGTTTGGAACAAAGGGCCTTCCTGGAATGCCGGTACTCCAAACCGATCATGCCAAGGGAAAGCAGGAAGCAGCGCATGGCGTACTTGGGATTGTCGGTCAACCCGCGTTCTTTGGCGGTCACGCGCTTCTTCGCCTTCGCCGTGCTGCAGAGCGCGAAAATGAACTGCACATAGTAGGCAGCATCGCCTGGGTCGTCGAGTGTGAACCAGGGGAACAGGAGCGTTCCCTCGCCCATCTGGATCGGCAAGTCCTCCGCGCCGAGGGCCGCCTTGATCAGGGCTTCCTTGGCGATGACCATCTTCGTCAGGTTGTCGATAGCCTCGGGAGTCATATTGTCAAGCGGGTACTCGACCGTGAGCCTGTCTGTTTCATAACCTTCACTGGACTCTGGGACATCGCTTGCCATCATCCCGTTCTCGCCATGGAAATCTTCATGGCGCTCCCGCCCAAGCCCAAGTTCCTCGCGCTCAGTGAGGGTCAGGTCCCCGTGTGCCGGCGTCCCTTCCGTTTCAGCAGCCGGCACATTCTCGTCACTGTCCTCGATCGTGCCGGCGTAGCCGAGTTGCCCGAGCCTCGCGATGATCCTGGCGTTCGTTTCATCCGTGACCGGACCTTCGGCAGTAAACTCGCCCGTCCTGCTGATCGTGTAGCCGCCCACCAAGTGGTATGCCGCGGTTGGCATTCCGGCGTACACCGGGACCTGGCCGATGGCCTCCCCGATCGCGTAGGCGAGCTCCTTCCGCTCTGATCCCTTGACTTCATAGTTGATTTTCATGTCCGTGACCTCCGTTTTTGTTGATTCCAAAGGCTTTGTGGCCTTCGGTGTGTCACATATTCGCATAAAGGCACGGAATAATCAACATGTAAACATACCAAGGTTTTTGGCTGTGTTACGGCAAATACTGTTTAGTACGGACAATACCTGACAGGAGAAAAACACCATAATCAATCGTCATGTACGGTTCCGTTCGATCCCGGCGATGGCCGCGAACACTGGGTAGAATTGCTGCGGTACGACGGCGTTTCCAAGCGCTTTCAGCTTGTTCACCCGGTCCGGTTCGCCATCCGTTATACGTGGTATGGAATCCCAATCGCAGTCCCAGGCGCCTACAGGTCGAGCCAGCCATCCGGGAACCCCATCAGGCGGATCACCCAAGCGGCGCTGAGCTTCCCGCCGGCTTGCGCCGGAAGCGCCCTGGCGCTCTGTGGCAGGATTTCCGATGTTCCCATGGCCCCTGGATTCAGGTTCGGGCTCCTGTAATCCCCCGCTTGAGGGGTCCGCCACATCACCGCGTCTGAAAGCGAGTTGCTGGGCGTCCTGCCTTTCGCCGCCAGCGTTTCCGGCTTCCTGCCGCCTTTGTATTCCCGTTGCGTAGGCGTCGGCCACATTTTCACCGCCTCTTCCAGTGAGGGTGAAAAGCCCGCGCCGCTGCTGCCTCCAATCTTGTTCGCGCGCGGGGTTGGCCAGAGCTTTTGTTCCCTCTGGACATCCGTCCATCGTCGCTCCATCTCCGGGTCCACCTGCTCCCGCAGGTTGGATGGCCTCGCCCGGCCTTTCCGGGCAACCGTCGCTTGCCGCGCCAGCGCCTCCGGCGAACGTTGCGGCAGATGGTCCATCGTGTTTGGCGTGGCCCACAATGGCGACGCGGTACCGCCTGTGCGCGGCGCCGACGCCGCAAGCTGGAAGTACGAACGCCCCTGTTTCGTAACCTTCGCCTTCCAGGTCAGCCAGCACATCGTCGAGCGCCAGATGGATGATCCCATCAACATTTTCGCCAACAATCCAAGCGGGCTTGAGCTCTCTAATGACGCGGAGCATTTCAGGCCAGAGGTAACGGTCGTCCGCTTTGCTGAGACGCTTCCCGGCAACGCTAAAAGGCTGGCACGCTTACGGGAAGCCGCCGGACACGAGGTCAACCGATCCAAGTCCCGTGGCTTCACAAAAATCACCCCCCGTCAGCGTGTGGATGTCGCGCCACCGCGGGACACCCGGCCAGTGTTTTTCCAATACCTTTGTAGGAAAGTCGGCCCATTCACATTGCCCAACCGTCGTAAATCCCGCCCATTCAGCGGCAATGTCAAGGCCGCCGATGCCGGAGAACAAGGAGAGGTGCGTTAGTCTGCGTGTCATTTCACCTCAACCTCCTTCACCAGGTCGGCGTACCGGAGCGTCTGGCCACCGCGTTCACAGGCGATATCATCACCGCCAGTCTGTTTGTGCGCAGCGTAACGTCGTAAAATAACGCTGGCGTATTTCTCATCCAATTCGAGCATGAAGCAGATACGATCTGTCTGTTCGCAAGCGATGAGCGTCGATCCGCTACCACCGAAGGTGTCCAGAACGATACTGTTAGCTTGGCTGCTGTTGCGGATCGGATACGCCAGCAGGTCGAGCGGCTTGCTGTTTGGGTGGTCGCTGTTGCGCTTCGGCTTAGGATAGTTCCAGATCGTCGCCTCTGAGCGGCCGGCGTACCACTTGTGCTTACCGGATTTCAGCCAGCCGTAGAGGATCGGTTCATGCTGCCACTGATACGGAGAGCGGCCCATGACGAAACTGTCCTTTGCCCAGATGCAGGTGCCGGAGAGATGGAAGCCCGCTTCCCGGAACGCCCTGCGGAAATTCTCGCCCTCGGTGTCGGCATGGAAGATATACGCGGAGCCGCCGCCCTCCAGATTTTCCGCAAGGTTGCGGAACGCTGAAAGCAAAAAGGTGTAGAACTGGTCCGCCTTCATGCTGTCATTTTTGATCTTCAGCCCACTCGCCGACTCAAACGCGACATTGTACGGTGGATCTGTCAGGACTAGGTTCGCCTTGCGCCCGTCCATAAGCCTGCGGACGGTATCAGCGTCGGTGGCGTCGCCGCAGATGAGGCGGTGACGGCCCAGTGTCCAGACGTCACCGGGCAAAACGAAGGCCGCCTCTTCTAAAGCGGCTGTCAGGTCGAAATCGTCGTCCTGTACATCCTCTTCGCCAGTGGCGAATAGCTTCTCGATCTCCTCCGCGTCAAAGCCGGTCAATTCCAGGTCGAAACCGAGTCCTTTCAGGTCGGCGAACTCAATGGCAAGCATCTCCTCATCCCACCCGGCGTTCATTGCCAGCCGGTTATCCGCCAGGATGTACGCGCGCTTCTGCGCGTCCGTCAGATGTTCCACAAAGACACATGGGACCTCTGCGTACCCTTCCGCTTTCGCCGCAAGGATCCTGCCGTGGCCTGCAATGATGTTCAGGTCTTTGTCCACGATACACGGGCTCACAAATCCGAACTCCCGGAGGCTTGAGCGAAGCTGAAGGACCTGTTCCTTGCTATGGGTGCGGGCGTTCCGCGTGTATGGGATAAGGCGGTCAACAGCCACCTTTTCAAATCTCTCCGTTGTTTGCATTTGCTAGAACCCCCTGTTCGCCAGCAGTTGAAGGAACGCGTTTGCCGTGTCCCTGTTCGGATCAAAGTCCTTTGTCGCGTTCTGCGCGACGATCGACCAGATTTCCCGGTAGAAAGCGGTCATCTGCTTCATGTACTCTATCGTAATCCGTACATATGGGGATTGTTTGCCGCCCTGCATGACACGCCCGAGTTTGCGGTTCATGTATTCGCTTTCGAGGTAAGACCGCCGTGTAAAAGCGAAGTCTTCAATAAGCTGGCGCGGCACATACTTCTCACAGCCGGCCGAGCGTACCC
>WRHG01000107.1 GCA_009783365.1 Clostridia bacterium
CGCCGCTTACGGTAATGGGGTCGCCCTCCACCTGCACCCCGTTGTCCGGGTCGTCGCCGCGAAACGCGTACATCAGGGGGACAATCACGTCGCCGTCCTGGATCTTTTGAATGACCCGGGAGGACATGCCGGTGCTGCCGACGCCGTCCCACGCGCCCCATACCGTAAATTTGCCGTCGTGATTCCCTTCATCCTCCGGGTCGTCCCACTCCCAGACGACGCGAAGGTTCGTCCGCTCGCCGTTCAGCTTGATCGGGATGGAATAGATGATGTATTGGTCTGTGGATTGCGCGATCTCGAAGGTCACATACTGCCCGTCCACGGAGGGCCATACGCCGCGGAAATTATCCGCCACATCGCCTGTTTCCCAGTTCACATCCAGATCGTTGTCGCTGCCGAGATAGCAGAAAACATTATCCTCCAGGTCGACATAAAGTGAGAAGAACACCTCCCGCACATGATCCAGCGTAGCGGGATCAATCGTCATGGTATAATACCCGTCATCGTTGACGGACGGCTCCCCGCTGATACTGACCTCCAGCGCGCCTTGCCCGGCCGGAACGCCTGCGGATGATGCGCCGGCCTCCGTGATCAGCCGCTCCTCCCCGTCATACTCGCCATACGCATCTTCGTCATATATATCTTCGTCATACTCGTATTCATCATACTCGTATTCATCATATGTATCTTCGTCATATGCATCTTCGTAATCATCGCCTTCATCATACTCGCCATCGTCATACCCGTCGTATGTTCCGCCGTCCGGCGACGGCTGTCCGGCCAGCGCCAAACCGGAACTGTCATACGGGATGCCCCACAGACCGGTAATATACACGCCATACTCGTCCACGTCAAACGCCTCAATATAGTCATAAAGGTTTTGCGCCGATTGCCGGTCGGAGGTATTCATCATCATCGGATAAAACACGGAGAGTCCGGTGGAGTTGGAACGGTATGGCCCGCATACGTTGTATACAACGGCGCTGTCCAGCGCTTCCAACAAGGCGGCGCCGCCATCTATCAAAACATCGGCAATATTGTATGCCATGTGCCCAACGTCCACCAAGTTTGTATAACCTTCCCCTTCCGTTTGTCCGCCGTAACGCTCGGTGGACCGCACGCCGCGCATGATTGCGGCGTTGGTAGCCTGGTCGCTGAACGAGCCGGTCCTCATCGAAATGGCCATAGCCGTAAACCCCGCGTACAGCTCATTTGCCATCGAAAGATCAATCACGGAGAGCGTTGCCATGTCAGCGTCGCCGCTTTGTTCGCACTTGCGATAGTAGGTATCGCATACTGTGACGCCAAGTTCCGCCCCCGTCGCGCCCGGGTTTTCGCACAGATACGTATACCAGGAATAATAATCCCAGCCGCCGCCCGGCTCTACTTCTTCCGACGCGATCAGATACCGCGCGTGGTCCCCCAAGATCGTGGCGATTTCAATGTTGGCCATCAGGCAGCAATCAAAGCCGACAAACTCCAGAAAGGGCTCGGAAGCCGGATTGATCGCGCAAAACGCGTTTTTCAGTTCCGCGAGGGAAAGCGAATCGCTGTCATACAGTTCATCGAATTCAACCCCGTCCATCGCTCCGCCGCCATGGTTCCAGAAGATGATTCCCATCTTTTCCGCCGTATTGTGCCGTACGGCCCATTGCAAAAAATCAAGAAGCGTGGCTTCATCGCCCATGCTTGTAAGCTCGCCCTCTTCCAACAGCACAATATCACCCTGCCGTGAGTCCACATGATAGCGCTGCATAACGGAAGCGTCTATATTGTCATTTTGCCATTGACGGGTTCCGCCCGTTTGAAAATAGACATTTACTTCCGGGTTGTAAGCGCCGACAGACAGCAGCTCTACCATATTGTCCGTAGCCATGCCCGCTTCCGTCTCCAGGTCGGTGCCGCATAAATAGATATAAACCGCCCAGGAATCGCCGCCGGTCGCTATGGCTGCGGGTCCTGAAGAAAGAAGCATAGCGGTTATCCATAAAACAAACAGAAAGCGAAATCCTTTTTTAATCATTCGTCGGCCCTCCCCATTCCTTTGTCACAATAAGCGCTCCCGCCGCAATGCGTTGCCAGGCGTCACATTCCCCTTTCGCCGTATCAGTCGTCATCCACAACGTCAAAGGTTTGGCCAAGAAATTCGTCCAGAACTGCCCGGCTCATCTCAAAATCCACCTGACGGGTCATCATGCCCGCGTACAGAATGGCTTCCATGGCCTTGGGGGGCGGGATTTGGAGTCCCTCCGGGGTCACGCCTCTCAGCAGGAAAGCGCTGCCCATGGCTTCAATCATATCCGCCAACGTCATGTTGGTAACGCAGGTATTCTTCCAGACAAAATCCATAAGGGCCGTAGCCTGCTCCAGGGAAATATCCGCGAATTGTTTCGTCAGGGTCGCCATCACGGTGCGCATTCGCCGGGTACGCCCCTCGTCGCCTTCGTTTCCCACCTTGCGGATGCGCATGTAAATCACCGCCGCGTGGCCGCCAAACAGGTACGTACCCGCCCTGGCCATGCTGGGCTTGGTGCTGTCCCGGCTTATGCGGTAACGGTTCAGGTAGGCCGCCTCCGCGTTTGTGACGGTGATGTGCACGCCGCCCATGGCCTCGATGATGGTTTGAACATTGTTCATATCAAAGAGGATATATTTATCCACCTTCACGCCAAAATGAGTGCTGATGGTGCGGCAAAGGGCTTCCGGCCCATAGTTCTTCGCCAGGTAGTTAATGCGGCCGATGGCTCCGTCCGGGCGCTGTACCAGCATTTCCCGGGTAAAGGTGGTAAACATAAGACGCCTGGCCCGGGTGTCCATGGTCACGAGGATAACCCCGTCCGTATTGCCCAGGTTCCGGGGATTGCCCCTCCAGTTGTCTACGCAGGCAAGCAGGTAGTGACGCTGCCCCTCCCGGGGCGCCGGGAGAGCGTCATACTCCAAAGGGACAATCTCCCGTGGCTTCACCGCCGCCAGCGCCGCCAACGGCAAAGCCGCGCAAAGGCACAGCGCCGCCATTACCGCGCAAGAAAATCGCTTACGCATGAAACTTCTCCTTACGATCCGCGTGAAGGGTCCGAAGCGACAGCTCCGATTATGAACACATCATCTCCAGCAGCTTGTTGCTTCGAGCCAAGAAAGCCGTAACCTCTTCCTTTTCCAGAGGCCGGGTGCTCATGCGGGCCAGGTCGTAGAGCTGACTGATCATCAGATCCCGCTTCTCGCCCTCGGGGGCGGCCAGAATACTTTGCACAACGGCGTTATCCCGGTTCAGCACCAGGGTATAGCGCTCGGGCATTTTAAAATCCTGCCCGTAGATCTTACTCATTTCACTGAACCGCCTACCCTGCTCGTCCTGGGTCAGCAGGGCGGAAATGGCCTGGTCAGTAAGGGTTTGCAGCTTCAGGTCCAGCTCCGTCTTGTCCAGGGCGGCCTTAAAAAGTTCCGTAAGCCTCTTTTCATCCGTTTCAACGGACTCGTCGGTTCCCGGACTCTGATCCTGGGTAAATGTGGCGGCGTCAGCGTCCACCCGAGCGAAGCTAAGCCCCTCCACGCCGGCTGAATACTCCATAAAACTGACAAAGTTAAGGTCAATCAGGGAGTCCAGTACCACCACGTCGATTCCTTTGGCGTCATAGAGAGCGATGGAGGCGGCCTGGCGGGCGGGCTCGTTGGTATAGATCACCTTCTTGCCCAGGGCGCCCTCATGGCGGCTGAGGTATTCCGCCAGGGTAAAAAAGTCACCCTTGGCGCTGACAAAGAGCAGGGTGTCCTTCACCTGATCGAAGAACTTTGCGTCGCGAAGGCAGCCGTATTTTACAAAGGGGTGAATATCTCCCCAATAACCCTGGTAGGTCTCCCGCTGGTCGTTGTAGAGGCTAACCAACCGGTCCGCCACCTTGCGTGTGATGTAGGCGGAGAGCTTTTTCACATAACCGTCGTTCTGCAAAAAACTGCGGCTTACGTTGAGGGGCAGGTCCGGGCAGTCGATTACTCCCTTTAGGAGCATCAAAAACTCCGGAATGACCTCCTTGATGTTATCCGCCACAAAGACCTGGCCGCTAAAGAGCTTGATCTCGCCCTCCCTGGTGCCAAAATCGTTGGTGAGCTTGGGAAAGTACAGAATACCCTTGAGGTTGAAGGGGTAGTCCACATTTAAGTGCACATAAAACAGCGGGTCCTCGAAGGCATGAAACAGCCGCTTGTAAAAGGACTTGTACTCTTCGTCGGTACAGTCCTTGGGGTTTTTAAGCCAGAGCGGCTCCTGGTCGTTGATACGCTCCGGGCCTTTCTCTTCCTTGGGTTCGGCCTCACCGGACTTTTCAGCGTCGGGTTTTTCAGGATCCGGATCTTCCTTGGCCGGCTTTCCTTTTGCGGACTTTCCCTTAGCGGGTTCTTTTTTTGCGGGTTCTTTTTCAGCGGGTTCTTTTTCAGCGGGCACTTCCTTCCGGACCGCCTGAAAATATACCGGAACCGCCATGAAGCAGCAGTACCGGCGAAGAACCTCCCGCACCTTGTATTCCTTCAGAAATTCCGAATCCTCCCCGCCGATGTGCAGGATGATCTCGGTACCGCGCAGGGCGCGGCTCCCCTCGCTCATGGCAAAAGCCATGCCGTCCTCGCTGGTCCAACATACGGGAGACGCGCCCTCCGCCTCGCTGAGCGTTTGGATGGTCACCCGGTCGGCCACCATGAAGGCGGAATAGAAACCCAGGCCGAAGTGGCCGATGATGCCGCCCTTCTCTTCACCCTCGTAGTTTTTAAGAAACTCCTCCGCTCCTGAAAAGGCCACCTGATTGATGAAGCGCTCCACCTCATCCGCCGTCATGCCGATGCCGTTGTCCGCGAAGCGGATCTCGCCGGCTTCCTCGTCCAGCGTGACGGAAACCGCATACTCCTCCTCCCGGCCGGGACGCGCCATCTTCTGCTTTACAATGGCGTCACAGCCGTTGGAGACCATCTCCCGGATGAAAATATCCTTATCGGAGTAGAGCCAACGCTTGATGATGGGCATGATGTTTTCCGCGTGAACGGATATGCTGCCTTGCTGCATGGATCCCTGGCACCTCCTGATATGAGTTGGGCCGTCCTCTTTAAAAACCAAACGAGGGCAATTCCCGAATACAGTATACCAAAGATTTATTGGAGAATCAAGAATCGAAGCTCCGGGCAAACCTGTTGCAAAGGGCCCGAAACTATGCTATGATAAAATCATCCCAGAGGAAGAAAAGCGTTCCCCGGGACCGCCGAAAAAGAGAAAGACCCCATGGCTGAAAGGGTTTTCGCGGGCCGGAACGCAGCCCGCTTCCATGCGTATCGGCCAATCCCCGACGGTCTGCCCCCGTTATCCGGCCCAAAAGTGAAAGCGCGTTCGCGCTTTAAGTCGGGTGGTACCGCGAAGGCTCCCTTCGTCCCAACGCACGGTCTTTGACCGCGGTGGGAGTGAAGCGGGTCTTTTTATCATAGAGGGGGAGATGAAAAATGGAGAAGCGGGAGAAAAATCAGGGGTTTGTAGAGCACATCACGCCGCGGAGCGAGGATTTTTCACAATGGTACACGGATGTGATCCTGAAGAGCGAACTGGTGGATTACGCGCCGGTCAGGGGCTGTATGGTGGTGAGGCCATATGGATACGCCATTTGGGAGCGAATCCAGGAGGAGATGGACAGGCGGTTTAAGGCCACGGGGCATCAGAATGTATACATGCCGCTGCTGATCCCGGAGAGCCTGCTTTTAAAGGAAGCGGAGCATGTGGAAGGCTTTGCTCCGGAGGTCGCCTGGGTTACCCAAGGGGGAAGCGAGCCCCTGCAGGAACGCCTGGCCATACGCCCCACCAGCGAAACCATCTTCTGCGCTATGTACGCCAAATGGGTCAGTTCCTGGCGGGATCTGCCCATGAAGTACAACCAATGGTGCAGCGTCGTGCGCTGGGAGAAGAGTACACGCCCCTTCCTGCGCACCAGTGAGTTTCTATGGCAGGAGGGCCACACCATCCATGCCACCGCCGAGGAAGCCCAGGAGGAGACCCTGCAAATGCTGGAGGTCTACCGGGAGGTGGTGGAGGAGGAACTGGCCATCCCGGTGCTGGTGGGCCGGAAGAGCGAGAAGGAGAAGTTCGCGGGAGCCAGGGCCACCTACAGCATGGAGGCCATGATGCAGGACGGCAAGGCCCTCCAGGCGGGAACCACCCATAACTTCGGCACCAACTTCGCCGAAGCCTTTGACATCCAGTATTTAAGCAAGGAAGGCAAGCTTGCCTACGTGCACGAAACCAGTTGGGGCGTCTCCACCCGGATGATCGGGGCCATCATCATGACCCACGGGGATAATAACGGCTTGGCGCTGCCCCCCGCGGTGGCCCCCATTCAGGTGATCGTAATCCCCGTCGCCCAGCACAAGGAGGGGGTGGCCGAAAAAGCCCGGGAGATCCA
>WRHG01000108.1 GCA_009783365.1 Clostridia bacterium
GATAAGGATGCGTATGACCCACGTTTGCAGATAGCGTTCATCGCGCAGGGAACCCTGTTTTTGCCAAGCGATCCGGATGCACTCCTGTACGGCGTCCTCACGGTCGCAAGCCCGCGGCAATATGCTGTAACAGACCCTGTACAGCGTTTCCTGCATTTCCACAATTCGTACACCGAATTCGGCACTTGTCACGCTTGTTGTTCCTCCCGTTTAAAACACCTGGGAACCGACCGGTCAACTGTTAGAGTGGAAAAATCATCAAAAGGTTCACGCGAAAAAAAACTTTCGGCGCACCTGATTTTCGTTTGTTTGCGATGACTTGAATCGGCGGTTCGTATGAATTGTTGTAATGATAGTTGTTCAAGCGGGATCGGGGACTCCGCCGCCGGGAGCTTACCGCTGGTGCCGCGGCGTCCGCTTCGACAGGGGGGGCGGGGTCATATAGTCCGGGCCGTATAGGCGGTTAAGGACGAGGCCGGCGTCGCGGGGAATGCGTACCCGCAGCCCCTCAAAATCCGCGGGGATGGGATCCGCGAAAGTATCCGGGTCAAAGGCCATAGACAGAAGCGCATAAGCGCCGTTGCTCATATGCAGGAGAGGGCTGGAGCCTCCTTGCCGGGCTACCCGGTGGTAGGCCCGCAGCTTGGTTTTTTTGGGAAAGAGCCTGCCCAGCAGAGCGGTGGCTTTTAACAGAAGGCGCCGGGCCGGGGAAAAGCGGCTGTAATCCGTATGCTCCTTCAGCATGCCCTGGAGCATCCGAAGGCGGAACAGCTTCCACAGCCTGGCCGGTTTCGCTGCCGGCAGGGGATCCAGCACAAAGAGGTCGACGAAGGCGTTCCTGCCGCCTCCCTGCCTGCGCGCCCGCGGCACCCAGGTGTCCTCCAGGTCCAGCAGAAAGCCCTTTGTGCACTGGCTGGGGTACAGGGCTGCGAAGCGGTCGTAGGCGGCCCTGGGCAGCGCTAGGTCCACGTCGTCGTCCCAGGGAATGAAACCCTTATGGCGAACGGCCCCCAGCAGGGAGCCGCACATCATGGTATAGGGCAGGCTGTTTTCTTCCAGCACCCTGCATACGTCGGCCAGGACCGGGAGCAACTCCAGGTGGAGGTTGTCCAGGCTGGCCTGCTGTTCCGTGTTCATCAGGCGCTTCCCTCCAGCGCGGCCAGGACGGAGCGGGCCACGCCTTCCCCATCCAGCCCAAAATGCCGCCGAAGGTACGTTTGATTGCCCACGATGGCGCTGTATGTATCCTTGAGGCCCAGGCGGACTACCCTGGCCCGTTTATCGGACAGCCCGCAGACCACCTCGCAGACGGCGCCGCCAAATCCCCCCAGGATGGTGTGCTCCTCCAGGGTGAACAGCAGGGACGCCCTGCCGCAAAGGGAGGCGATGGCCTTCTCGTCGATGGGCTTCACGGTGGGAAAGCTGAGGACGCCCACTTGAAAACCCTTCTTTTCCAGCAGCTTGGCGGCTTCCATGGCGCTGTCTAGGATGCCCCCGGCGGTGAGGATATAAGCGTCCGTCCCTTCCCGAAGGGTCAGCGCCCTGCCCGTACGGTAGCCGGCAAGCTCCCCCTCTCCGTGGAAGCGGGGTTCCCCACCCCGGCCGATACGCAGGTATGCCACGCCGGGCTCATTCAAAAAGCAGGGCATTACGGCTTCGGTTTCAGCGGCGTCGGCGGGGGCGTAAACCCGCACGCCGGGCAGGAGGCGCAGCGCGCTCATGTCCTCCGTGGCGTGATGGGTCATGCCAAGGTTGCCGTAAACAAAACCGGCGCCCACACAAACGATTTTAACGTTGGCTTCATGGTACGCGCAGCAGTTGCGTACTTGCTCCAGGCAGCGCAGGGTGGGGAAGTTGCCGATGGAATAGACCACTACGGTCTTGCCTTCCATGGCCATGCCCGCGGCCATGCTCATCATGGCCTGTTCCGCGATGCCCGCGTTGATAAATTGCCGGGGAAACTCCTCCATAAAGGGGAAGAGCACGCCAAAACCCAGATCCCCCGTGATCAGGATCAGATCCTTGTTTTTCCGGGCTTCGTTCTGCAGGCAGCGTGTAAAGGCGTCTCTCATGGTTTCTGCGCCTCCAGTTCCGAAAGGGCGGCGTCGTATTCCTCGCCCCGGGCGGTTCGGTAATGCCACAGCACATTGTGCTCCATAAAGCGGACGCCTTTGCCTTTAATCGTATCGGCTACGATTACGATGGGCCTGCCTTGGCCCCATAGGGCTTTCGCCTCGGCATAGGCGCTTCGGAGGGCCTCGTGATCGTGCCCGTCCACCCGCAGCGCGCGCCAGCCAAAGCTGGCCCATTTTTCATCCAGGGGTTCCAGAGCGATGGTATCCTCCACCCTGGCAATGGACTGGATTTTGTTGAAGTCAATGGTCACAATGAAGTTGTCCAGCCCATACTGATTGGCGATCAGGGCGCTTTCCCAGACCGCACCCTCGTCGCACTCCCCATCGCCAATCACGCAGTATACCCTGTGCGGCTGGTGATTCAGCTTGGCGGCCATGGCCATGCCCATGGCCATAGGCAGGCCCTGGCCCAGGGAACCGGTGGAGATTTCCACCCCGGGCACGCCTTTATGGCTTACATGGCCGCTGAAACAGCTTCCGTTTTGACAGTGGGTCTCCAGATCCCGCACGGGAAAGTAACCGCACTCCGCCAATGCCGCGTATACGCCGGCCCCGGCGTGGCCCTTGCTGAGCACAAAGCGATCCCGTTCCGGCATTTTGGGGTTGTCCGGATCATGGCGCAATACGCCCGTATAGAGCACGGCAATGATGTCCGCCATGGAAAAAATGCTGGCAATGTGCGCCGTGCCGCCCCGGCTGGTCATGTCCAAGCCGTGGCGGCGGATGCGGTAGGCAAGCTGCATGCTGTCCATGGTGTTCCTCCAAAGTGAACGTAACGGTCACGGAAAGCGGTTCCGGGGCAATCGCCGCAGCACGCAGCCCAGGGTGATGAAAAACAGGGACGCGTCCAGGCCGAAGGATTGGCTGCGGGCATAGGCTACCCGACGTTCGTTCTTATCCGTCAGGATGTCGCGCTCGTAGGAACCCTCCGGATCATCGTGGCCTACGGCGGCATCCAGGTTGATGAGGTGGATGGAGCTGGGATCGCTGATGCCGGGCCGAACCCACAGGATGCATTGCTGCTCCGGGGTATAGCGGCTGGTGTACTTGAGCAGTTCCGGCCTGGGGCCGATGAAGGACATATCGCCCTTCAGGATGTTCAGTATTTGAGGAAGCTCGTCCAGCTTGGTTCTGCGTAGGACCCGGCCCAGCCGTGTGACCCGGGGATCATCGAGAGCCGTGGTACCGCTGTACTTGTCCGCTCCCACTACCATCGTGCGGAATTTCAGGATGTTAAAAGGCCGGTTATGATAGCCGCCTCGTAACGCGATATAGAACACAGGCCCCTTGGAGGTAAGCTTCACAAGCAGGGCGATGGGCAGCATCAACGCGGCAAAAAAGGGAAAAAGCGCCAGCGCCAGTATAAAGTCCAACCCGCGCTTGAGGAATTTGCTGTAGAAGGGGTGTGGCAGGGGCCCGTTCCAGGTACGCGATTTCTCCACACGATCCTCCCTTTCCCATGGCGAAGGGTTGCCCTGCCTGCCATCGTAACACAGCGGGAGGGAAGAAGTCAAACCTTGCCGGAGGATTTTCTGATTTTCCGCGGGGCCGGGGATGGACTTCGCGGCGGGGATGTGATAAACTGCCCAAACAAGCGCAATCGGCGCCAATGACCCTGCCCGGTGGGCGCGGGCCGGTCCGCGGGACGGAAGCGGAAAACGGCGGGAAAGGTATTGCTCATGAAACGGTTGACGGTATTGATTATCATGCTGCTGGCGGCGATGCCGCCGGCCTCCGGAGGCGCGCAGACGCCCGGCCCGGCGCCTGCGCCGCCCCCGGTGATCGCAAACAGCAATACCTATCAGAAAGTATTGATTGAAAAGGCGCTGGAATGCCTGCCCGAGGCCAATCCCTTCGGGAAACGGGCCGGTGTTCAATCCAAATACCGGTACGGCGTGCCGTACTTCTTTGGCGGGCGGGATCCGGATAGGATTTTGGAAACCATGGGCGGATGGGATAACCATAAGTACTATGCCAAGGGAATCCCGTTTTTGGGCGGCTTTGACTGCGCCGGATATCTGGGTTGGGTCTATTCCTTTGCCGGGCTGAACTTGCCCACGATCAGCGCCATACTGTCCGGCAGAATGCGCTACGGGGAATATATTGATGTAAGGGATATACCCGTCGGCGGGCTGCACAGGGTGCTGGATGTCGGCGATTTAATCGCCGAAGAGCATATTGGAGGATACCATTTGCTGATGGTGATTGGCACTTTGCGGGGGTTTGGCTTTTCCCGGCTTTCCGATGAAATGCTGGACCGGCCGCTGGTGGCGCATTGCACCTCCGTGCTGGGCAACGATTATTACCTGAACTATTCGGTCTACATCCGGGAAAACGGGCTGGTCTGCAAGCCGCCGGCAGGGGGGTGCGTCGTGTCGATCCTGGGCGAAACCGAAGAGGCCCCGCAATCGGTCGGGCTGAAAGCCTGGCAGACGGCGCGCCGGTACGGGGCGGCGTATATGAGTGCCCAGGGGGAGGGAGACGGCGGGGTGTTTGAATTGACCTTCTACCCCTGGTCCCGATGGGAGGGAAAGCGCGTTGTCTGGCGCCCTCTCCCGAACTTATGACGGTGAAAACGGAGCGGAGCCACGACGGGCCGGGCGGCGGATAAGCCGCGGCCGGCTGGATAAGGAGGGGCATACAATGAGCACAGCCTTGGAGCATTTGGCGGGCTACGCCCGCGACCGCGAAAGCAAAGTCATTGAAAACGCCCGGTTCGACCCGGAGCTTTATAACACGTTCGGAGTCAAGCGGGGCCTTCGGGACAAAAACGGCAAGGGCGTAATGGCGGGCTTGACCGGCATCTCGGAAATCGAATCCAGCAGGATGGTGAACGGCGAGAGCGTTCCCTGCGAAGGCAGGCTATGGTATCGGGGCTATGACATCATCGACCTGGTGAACGGCGTGCTGGACGCGAATCGCTTCGGCTTTGAGGAGGCGGCTTACCTGCTCCTCTTTGGAGCGCTGCCCACCGCGCCGGAACTGGCGGAGTTCTGCCGGGTGCTGGCGGACAGCCGGACTTTGCCTACCAACTTTGTACGGGATGTAATCATGAAAGCTCCCAGCCGGGACATGATGAACACCTTGAGCCGGAGCGTGCTGACGCTGGCCAGCTATGACGACCGGGTGGACGATCTGTCCATTGCCAACGTGCTGGGGCAATGCCTGGGGTTGGTGGCGGTGTTTCCGATGCTGGCGGTATATGGTTACCATAGCTTCAATCATTACGAGCGGGGCGAGAGCTTCTACATCCACCGGCCGGACGACAGCCTGTCCGCGGCTGAGAACCTGCTGCGCATGCTGCGGCCGGACAAGGAGTATTCCCTGCTTGAAGCCCATGTGCTGGACCTGGCGCTGATTCTCCATATGGAGCACGGCGGCGGCAATAACTCCACTTTCACCACCCATGTGGTGTCCTCCTCGGGCAGCGACACTTACAGCGTGGCGGCGGCGGCCCTGGCCAGCCTGAAAGGCCCAAAGCACGGCGGCGCCAACATTAAGGTAATGGAGATGATGGCGGACCTGAAGCGATGCGTCAAGGACGTGAGGGACGAGGCTGCCGTGGAAGCGTATCTGCTAAAACTGCTGCACAAGGAGGCATTTGACCGCCGGGGGCTTATCTATGGCATGGGTCATGCGGTATATTCCCTCTCCGACCCGCGGGCGACGGTGTTCAAAGGCTTTGTGGAAAAGCTGGCCATCGAGAAGCACAAGGAGGAGGAGTTCGCCCTGTATTCGATGGTGGAGCGGATGGCCCCGGAGGTCATCAGCCGGGAACGGCACATTTATAAGGGCGTCAGCGCAAATGTGGATTTTTACAGCGGCATCACCTACGCCATGCTCGGTATTCCGGAGGAGATGTTCACGCCGATTTTCGCCATTGCCCGCATCGCGGGCTGGGCGGCCCACCGCATTGAAGAACTCATCAACATGGACAAGATCATCCGCCCGGCTTATATGCACGTTGCGCCCCGAAGGGAATATACGGCCCTTGAGGACAGGTAGCGGCAATGCCGGGGCGGAGATTTACGGGCGCGCTGCGGGCCGCGTTTCCCCACACGCTGCCGGTGCTCACGGGCTTTGCCTGCCTGGGGGTGGCCTATGGGGTGCTGATGCAGTCAAAGGGTTACGGCCCCCTCTACGCCACGCTGATGAGCGCCCTGGCCTTTTGCGGGAGTATGCAATATGTGGCCATAACCCTTTTGTGCGTGTCCTTTGATCCGGTACAGGCGTTTTTCCTGAGCCTGATGGTCAACGCCAGGCATCTTTTTTATGGGCTGGCGCTGCTGT
>WRHG01000109.1 GCA_009783365.1 Clostridia bacterium
CTTTAGCCCCACGACGAGCCCTGCGTTCAGCAAGCCAATGCCCGCCCCGGCCGCAATGGCGATCACGGTCGCCAATACGATGTTCATGTCCGTCCGTGTCAGCATCAAAATCCATATCGAGGCCACAACGCCCGCGGTCGATCCGATCGACAGATCGATTTGCGCGATGATGAGGATCAGCGTCATGCCTACAGCCGCCACCAGCAGCGGCGCGGAGTTTGTCAGCAGCGAGACAACATTCTGGCTCGACAAAAACAGCGGCGTCAGAGACGCATAGACGATGCCCAGCGCGATGATCAGCATATACATCGCATAATGAATCAAAAACTTTGTGACTTTCCGCTGTCTGCTCACGTTGGAAACTTTCCTTTCCACAGCTTATCGCTCCTTTTCGCCCTACACGCAATAAGACATGAGGATCTCTTTGTCGATGTCGGCTTTATCGATCTCCGCCGCGATGTGTCCCCGGTTTAACACCAATACGCGATCACTCAAGGCGTATATTTCCTCGATCTCCGAAGATATCAGCAGGCACGCCGTGCCCTCCTGGGCTAGGTTTTGGATCATTTTATGGATCTCGGCCTTTGCCCCCACGTCCACGCCGCGGGTCGGCTCGTCCAACAGGAAGATGCGCGGTTTCCGCAACAGCCACTTGGCCATGATGACCTTCTGCATGTTGCCGCCCGAAAGCGATTCGATTTTGGTCTGAACGTCTGGTGTTTTGACGTTGAGCTTTTGTACATACTCCTCGGCGTCTTCGCGCTGCCTTTTAAAATCAAGAAAGGGCAAGGGCTTCCCCCTGTAGGCTTTCAGGTGGGGCGAGGTGATGTTTTTCCACACGGGCCACGGCAGAAACAGCCCGTCATCGTGGCGCTCTTCCGTTACATAGCCGCAATACTCACGCACATTCTTGAAGCTGACGTGACGCAGGCCATTGCCCGTGTCGATATACACCTTGCCTTTGTCCGCCTTCTTGAGCCCGTACAGCGTTTGCACCAATTCCGTGCGGCCCGACCCCATCAAACCCCAGAGGCCTACGATCTCGCCTTTGCGCAGCCGGAAGCTCACGTCAACCGGCGCCTTGCCGGAGGTGATCGCTTCCGCCTGAAAGACCACGTCGTCCGCGTCCTTCCCGGTGCGCTTATCCAGCTTTACGACCTCGCCGCCGATCATATTCATCAAAATCTCGGAACGAGGAATGTCCTTGGTGAGACCCGATATCACCACCTGGCCGTCTCGCAGCACAATGGTTCTATCCGAAATCTCTTCCACTTCATCAAGAAAGTGGGAGATAAAAAATATCACCGCGCCGCGGGCCTTGAGTTCGCGGATGATCTCAAACAGCTTCTTTTTTTCCGCCGTGGTGAACGACGCCGTGGGCTCGTCAAAGAGCAGTATCTTGCCGACGCAGGACAGCGCCCGCGCGATTTCCACCATCTGGCGCTCGCCAATGGGCAAGTCGCCCACTTTGGCGGTAGACTTGATATCGCAGTCCATCATGCGAAGGTACCTTTGGGCTGCATCGTTCATCTTTTTGTAGTGAACGCCCTTTTTCAATTTGGAGATACATATATTCTCGGCCACCGTCATGAAATTGAAGGTGATAGGCTCCTGATGGATGAATCCGATACCGTGTTGCTCCGCATCCTGTGGCGAATGGATTTTGACCTCTTCCCCGTTGATGTATATTTTGCCCGCGCTCGCCCGGTGCACTCCGCCTAAGATGTTCATCAGCGTAGATTTTCCCGCCCCATTGACGCCGATGAGCGCGGTAACCTCGCCGCCCCGCGCCTCAATGGTCACATCGTGAAGCGCCTTGACGCCCGGGAACACCTTCGACATGTTTTCCAGCCTTAAAACCATATTATCCATATCAGCGCACCCTTACTTCGCCAATTTTATTGCGAACCAAATCAAAATAGGTAAACAGTATGACGACGGAACCCTTGATCACGAAAGTGATAAAGTATTCAACGCCATAAAGGTTCATTACGTTGGAGATGGTTGACATGAAGATGCTCCCGATGATTGTGCCTAAAATGGTGCCCTTTCCGCCCATCACGCTGGCGCCGCCGATGACCGTCGCGCAAACGATGTTCATGAACTGATCCTGGGTGCCCAGCGACGGGCCTGCCGAGGCCAGTTTCGCGCTGCCCAGCACCCCCGCGATGCCCGCCATCAGGCCGCTGATCAGATAGATGAGAAATTTGATGCGCTCTGTGTTCACGCCGCACACTTTGGCGGTTTTCTCGTTGATGCCCGTCTGATACAGATGTTGTCCAAACGTGGTTTTGCTGAGCAGCAGATGCATGACCACCGCCACCACGATCAGGATGACCGCCTGGGTGGGCACGCCGAACATATCGCCCGCGAATATCTGTTTGAAGGACGCTGGCAGGCCGCCGATGCTTTTGGCGCCGGTAATCCAGTTGGATGCGCCGGAGGCCACCGTAGCGACGGCAAGCGTAACGATCATGGGCACCATCTTGAACTTGGCGACGCTGAGGCCGTTGAATGCCCCGATCGCCATCGCAACCAGCAGGATGGTGCATACGCCGGCCGCTACGCTTTGCGTTTTGGCCATCACCGTACACCCGATGATCGCCGAAAACGCCATGTTCATGGGCAGCGACAGATCAATACCCGCCGTAATAATAACGAAAGTCAAGCCAATGGCCATCAGGCCGATGGAACTGGTCTGGACAATTACGTTGGATATATTTCTCCATGTCATAAACTTGGGAACAAACAGTGAAATCGATAGGATGATGACAACGCCTACGATAAATAGCACTACGTTTGGATCCCTGAGTTTGGACAAAGACAGATACTGCTTTTTGACCGCCGCTGATGCGTCCGGTATCTTTCTGTCAGACACTTCACATTCCTCCAACTGAACGGAACTTGGGCGCGGCTTACCATCGCCGCCGGCGGTACCGGCCACTGGCCGCGCCCCTTCGGCTTCGCGGGGGATAAAAATCCTTTCCGAATCTTATACCAATCTGAAACGCCAATGGGTATGACCATAAATCCAACACAGAGACGCCGCCCCGCAAGGGTTTCAGGGCGGCATCTCTGAGGCGACCGGTTTGTTATTCTTCGTAAGCTTGCGCCCACCAGGTCTGGGTGTTCACATTCTCTTTGGTCATGATGCCCGCGCCTACCGTCTGCGACTGATTCGCGATCGGCTTGCCGTCAATCAGGTCATACACCACGGAGGTAAAGAGATCGGCCATGCCTTCCAGGTTGTACACGCCTTCCACGTCGATGAAACCATCACGCACATACTGCAATCCCACCGGGAACGCGTCCTGCGCGCAGACCCACACATGGCCTTCCTCGCCGTTGGGGATCCAGGCGTCGTTGGCTTCCAGCACCGACTGCACGGAGGTGATGATAAAGTCGGATGCGATCAATACACAGTTGGAATCAGGGTTTGCCTGCCACGCTGTCGTAAAGTTGGCCAGCGCTTTGTCGGAATTCCATTCGGACGGAACGGTGACCTCTACTTGGGTGTCAAATTCGGCCGCCGCGTTGTCGAAGCCCTCGATTCTGTTGAGTGCGTTCTGGTCGGCCAGGTCGCCCACGATGGAGATGATCTTGTTGGGGGTCACGCCCGCGTCCTTCATCATCTGGAAAAACACCTTGCCGGCCTCATAAGCCTGCGCCGTGGTATCCAGGCCCACAAACGCATCCGGCTGCGTCACGGAAGGATCCGCGGCACGGTCGTAGAGGATGATCGGGATGCCGGCCGCCTGCGCGGACTCGATCGAGGAACCGATCGCGATGCTGTCAAACGCGTACACCACGATAACGTCCACGCCGCGGGAGATCAGGTCGTCCGTCATCACCCCGATATACGCCTGCGAGCGGTCGAGCGTGAACGTCCGCCCCTCCCCTCTGCCCGCTTCCTCTCCCGCCCGCAAGGCCGCGTTCAGCCCGGCGATGAGCCCCTGCGCCGCAGCCTCCTCGTACCCGGTCGTCCCGTTGATCTGGCCCGCGAAGAAAAGACCGGATATCCGCTTCGTCTCATACGTCGGCTTCAGCGCGCGCGGGTCGACGAAATCGTACTCGATGGCATAGCCGTAACGCATGATTTCCGCATGTTCGAGGCCGTCGATCATGCGGATCATCTTGTCCTGTACGTCGCGCGGCAGACTCGTCGAAAGCCCGTTGATATAGACCTCGTTCGTGTTGCGGCCTTCCGGTTCCAGGTACAACTGGTGCCGCTCCTTGTCGGCAAAACGATCGACTTTCGTTTCAATCGACGGGCAATAGCGCGGGCCGGTCGATTGAATCTGCCCGGTGTACATCGGGGCGCGATCGAAATTTTGACGAATCAGCTCATGCATCGCCGGGTTTGTGTGGGTGATCCAACAGGACAGTTGCTCTTGTTCGATACGGCTGTTGAGGAACGAAAACGGTTGTGGCTCGTCATCACCCGGATGCAAGGCAAGTTTCGCAAAATTAATCGACTTGCCATTCAGCCGCGCAGGTGTACCCGTTTTGAAGCGGTCGAGCATGATGCCGAGTTGTCGCAGTGAGTCACTCAAGCCAATGGCCGCCGGTTCGCCCGCCCGTCCGCCGGGAAAGGTTTGATGCCCGACATGAATCACGCCATGTAAAAACGTGCCACAACATAAAATGACCGCACCGGCGCGATATGCGATATTTCCGTCAATCAACACACCCATGATACGATGTTGCTGCGAAGGCAGAAACTGAAAAGACCGGGAGGTCACGGCGTGACCGCCGTTAGAAATAGGGGCGGTCAACAGCCCGATAACCGTTTCCTGTCGCAATTCGAGATTCGGTTGTTGTTCGAGATAATGCTTGACGAAAATTCTGTATGCGTGTTTGTCGGCCTGAGCGCGAGGGCCGTGCATAGCTGATCCTTTGCTGCGGTTGAGCATACGAAACTGAATACCGGTTGCGTCAATGGCCAGCCCCATCATACCGCCGAGCGCGTCGATTTCGCGGACAATCTGCCCCTTGCCTACACCGCCGACCGCAGGGTTGCAACTCATCTGTGAAATCGTGTCAAGGTTCCCCGTCAGTAATGCCGTTCGCGCACCCAACCTCGCCGCAGCCAATGCTGCTTCCACTCCGGCATGACCGCCGCCCACCACAATGACATCATATTCGGTTGACACGTTGGATTGAGAATATTGCCCAAGTTATTTTCTTTACATCAATATAATAATGCTATTCTTAGGCCCATTTTCGCAGAAAACGATCATTTATCAAGGCGGTTTCCTAGAATGTTTCTTGATCTGACAATGGCCACCGGGAACAGAGTGTAGCGCAGTGAATTGACCGGATCAAACGCGTAATAATCCGGTCAATTCACTGCGTTACTTTCTCGACTGCCATTGGGAAATTCCCTTGGGGCAGGTATGACTTTTTTGCACAAAGAATTGCCCTTGAATCGCGTCGTTTTTTTTTGTACTATTTGCCAAACATGTTTTTCGATTTCGAAGTTTGGTTAAGGCAACAAAAATGAAAGCCCTTTTTAAATACACATACCTTCCCTTTTTGTTTCTTGTTACGTTGAGTGGCTGTCAAGTGCTTGGTCTGGGAATTGGCAACAAAAAGCCTCCGACGGCCAAGCCCGACACTCTCAACCGGACACTGGCCACGTATGCATCACCCGGATCAAGCAGTCGCAACCCCTTGATTGTTCACGGGTTCGGACTCGTTTATAATCTGGGTGACAACGGCGGCGTGGAAGTCGATTCCGCACACCGCCGGCTCGTCGTTGAAGAATTGAAACGCATGGATATCAAAACCCCCAGCCAATTGGTTGACTCGAAAAATACGGCGATCGTTCACGTCCAGGCCGAAATCCCACCGGGAACCCGAAAAGGAGAACCCATTGATGTCCAAATCACGTTGCCGCCGGGTAGCGAGTGTAGGAGTCTTCAAGGTGGTATCCTTTATAAAACAGTTCTCACGGAAATGATGGATTTTAGGGGGTCTTATAAGCGAGGTGATATTTTGGCCACCGTCGAGGGGCCGCTCCTCCTTGATCCAAAAATCGATAAGAACAGCACACAATTTGAAAAATGCGCCGTAATCCTTGGCAAGGCCGAGTGTCGAATCGATCGCGATTTCAACTTTGCACTCAAAACAGACGGACGGGAGACAGGTCAACTGGCACGAATCGCCGACGAACTGGAACGATGCATCAACAAACGGTTCAAAATTGAAGGCGAACCGACTGGTGTGGCCAAAGCGAAAGCCCAACCGGCGGTCAGTATTGAGGTCAAAATGCACCCGCTCTACCGTGAGGATCCCGGTCGTTACCTGGCCGTACTCATGTCGATTCGTTGTTTTGAGAACGAAACCCAGCAGACCCAACGCTTTGAAGACCTCAAACGGGAATTACTTGACCCGGATAAAACCGA